>NZ_JBEZNQ010000041.1:0-77646 GCF_040653315.1 Streptomyces sp. NPDC047981
GCCGGTCGAGGGCGCCGAAGGCGAGCAGCTCGCGCAGGCCGTCGACGGTCTCGACGGTCTCGGCGGAGAGCGCGGCCGCCGCGTCCCGGGTCCGCGCCCCGCGCGCCGCCCGGCCGCGCCCGTCGAGCAGGGGCCCGAGCAGCAGGAGCCCGGCGGCGGGCAGCACGGCGGCGAGCAGCCACGGGTCGACGACACCGAGGACCACGGATCCCGTGGTGAAGACGGCACCGGTGGCGAGGAGTTGGGCGATCGCGTGCGCGTAGAAGAACTCGAGGGCCTCCACGTCGCCGAGCGCGGCGGAGGCGAGGTCCCCGCTGCGCCGCCCGGCAATCCGCGCGGGCGCGCTCCGGGCGAGCCCGTCGAAGACGCGGACGCGCAGCTCGGCGAGGACGCGGTAGGCGAGGTCGTGGGAGAGGTCCATCTCCCGCCAGGTGGCCAGTGCCCGGAGGAGCACGAGGGCCACGAGGACGAGCACGGTCCGCACGCCGGGCGCCTCGCCGTCGACGACGGCCGCGCCGACGGTGTGCGCGGCCAGCGTCACCAGCGCGACCAGTGCGACCTGGTCGACGAGCGCCGCGACGAAGGTCCGCGCGGTCGTCCCGCGATGGGCCCCGAGCACGGGCAACAGCGCCCGCAGGGCGCCGGGCGGGGTCGGGGCACCGTGGGCGGAGGCCGGGGGGTCCGACGCGGGGTGCGACTCCCCGGGCGTTCCGGACCCCGACGCACCGCCGCCCGGGCGCGCCGCGGGGGCGGCCGCCGCCGCTTCGGTACGGCTCGCCGGATCGCTACAGCCGCGGACTCCGCGCCCGACCGTGCCCGGCTCGCCCGTTCCCTCCGTCATGTCGCCCCTCACGCCGCCGTCTCCTCGTCCCTGTCCTGCGCGTCGATGTCCTTCGCGGCGCGGACCCTCGTGCCCGGGTCCTTCGCCTCCACGTCCCTCGTCTCCCTCGCGTCCGTCGCGCTTCCCGCGGCGACCAGCCGGGCGTACAGCCCGTCGCGCTCCCGCAGGTCCGCGTCGGTGCCGATCGCGTCGACCCGGCCGCCGTCCAGGACGACGATCCGGTCCGCGTCCCGTACCGACGCCAGCCGGTGCGCGACCACCAGGCAGGTGCGCCCGTGCGCCGCCGTGCGCAGGGCGCGGCCGATGTGCGCCTCGCGGCGCTCGTCGACGGCGCTGGTCGCCTCGTCCAGGACGAGGACGGGCGCGTCGGCGAGCAACGCCCTTGCCAGGGCGAGGCGTTGACGCTGACCGCCCGAGAGCGTCGCGCCCCGCTCGCCGAGGACCGTGCCGTAGCCGTCCGGCAGGGCCCGTACCTCCTCGTGGACGCCCGCCGCCCGCGCGGCCGCCCGGAGTTCCGCGTCCGTGGCCTCCGGCCTGGCGAGGCGCAGGTTGTCGGCGACGGAGGCGTGGAAGAGGTAGGTGTCCTGGGAGACGACCGCGATCCCGCGCCGGAGGGACGCCAGGGTGTACGAGCCGTGCGCCGCGCCCCCGACCGTGATCCGGCCGCCGTCCGGATCGCCGCCCTGCCGCAGGAGCAGCCCGAGGAGCGTGGACTTGCCCGCGCCCGACGGCCCGACGATCGCCGTGGTCCGCCCGGCCTCCGCGGTGAAGGTGACGCCGCGCAGGGCGGGTTCGGCGGCGCCCGGGTGGGTGTGGCGGACGTCCTCGAAGCGGATCTCGGGCGCCTCGGTCCAGGCGGCGACGGTCCGTCCGGTGTCCGGCAGGGCACCGGCCGAGGTCCGCAGCGCGGTGATGCCGTCTGCGGCGGAGACGCCGAGGTAGCCGGAGTGCCATTCGCGCGAGAGGTCCCGCACGGGCCGGAAGCACTCGGACGCCAGCATCAGGACGAGGTAGGTGCCGGTCGCCGTGGTCCGCCCGGACACGGCGGAGGAGCAGGCGACGAGGGCGGCGGCGACCGTGCCACCCTGGACGGCGAGGTCGGTGATGCCCGTGTCGACCAGGGAGACCCGGAGTTTGGCGACGGTCGCCCGGTGGAGTTCCGCCGAGCGCTCCTCCAGCCTGGCCCGGGTCCGGGCGACCGCCCCGGCGGCGCGGAGGGCGGGCATGCCCTGGAGCGCCTCCAGGTAGTCGGCGGACAGGGCCTCGTACGCCCCCCAGTGTTCCTGCCCGCGCCGGGCGAGCAGCCGGTCCCACCAGCGGGGCGCGAGGAGCGCGAGCAGGAGGGCGGGGGCGAGCACGAGGGCGGCGAACGGTTCGACGAGGGCGACGGCCAGGAGGAGGGCGGGGGGTACGGCGACGGTGACGAGGAGTTGGGGGAGGTAGCGGGAGACGTAGGCGTCGACCCCCTCGACGCCGTCGACGAGCGTGGCGCGCACGGCTCCGGCCCGCGCGTCCGCGGCGCGCGGGGCGCCGAGCACGCCGAGTCGGGCGAGGAGCGTGTCGCGCAGCCCGGTCCGCACGGTGGCGCCCGCGCGCACGGCGGCCCGCCGCTGGAGGCGGGTGAGCCAGGCCCGTACGAGCACGACCCCGAGTACGCCCGCGAGCAGCGCTCCGAGCCCCTCGCCCTCGCCCCGGGCGATCCGGGCGAGGGCGAACGCCAGCAGGACGGCCTGCGCGAGATGGGTGACGCCGACCCCGACGAGCAGGCCCGTGGCGAGGGCGAGCCGCCCCCGCGCGGGCCGCACGGCACGGACGAGTTCCGGGTGGACCATCATGACGACGCGCCTCCTTGCGCGGGTACGGGTGGGTGGGCCGGGGCGCCCGCGAGGGGCCGCGGAGCGGCGGGCGGCGGTCCCGCTCCCGCGCGGGTGCCCGGTCGGCCCCCCGCGGGCAGGGGGTGCCAGCCGACGGCCAGGGCGTGCAGGACCGGTCCCCGGTCAGGTGGCCCGCCGAGGGCCGCGCCGAGGTCGGCGGACTGCCAGGTGCCGACGGGCCGGGACGGCAACCCGGCCGCGCAGGCCAGGGCCTGGGCGAGGCCCACGGCGTAGCCGGCGCCGAGGTGCGCCCGACGGACCCGCGCGGGGTCCGTGTCGTCGGGACAGCCGTACGCGAGGAGTACGGCCCCGGCCTCGGCGAGCCACGCCTGTCCCGCCGCCCAGCGTGCGAGGGTGGGACGGGCGTCCCCGACGGCCAGGACGCGGAGCCCGGGGCCCGCAAGGACCGCCGGCTCGGGACCGCCGACAGCCAGGCACCAGCGGACGCCGTCGGGCCCGGCGGCTTCGACGGCCCTGACGAGACAGGCCAGTTGGGCGGGGGCGGGGATCCCGTGAAAGCCGGGCGCCGCACTGCGGCGAGGCCGGACGGCCCCTGCAGGGCTGGCCGGTGCCACATCGTCCGACGCCTCACCGCGGCCGGCCGCCGAGTCGGGGCCGAGACCGGCCGTGCGGGCGCGGCCCGGCATTCCGCCCGAGACCGGTACCCCACCACGGCCGCCCCTCCCGAGCCGGACGGCCTCCCCGACCAGCCCCGGAAAGCCGGACCAACTCCCCTCGCCGCCGGAGCGGGTCACCTCCGTCAGCGCTTCCCAGGCCGCGACCAGCACGCCGGGGGCGGTCCTGCCCGGACCGCCCCCCGGTGCGTCCCGGGAGCCGTGGGCGGCCCAGCAGTCCAGCAGGTCGCCCCGAGGCGCACCGCCCGGCCCCCACCACACCGCGGCCAGGGCGTGTTCGGGCTCGTCGGAACCGCTCGGCGTCCCCAGGCCCGCCGCGGCGGCCAGCAGCTCTCCGCTCGCGTCGGCGCAGTACGCGTCCGCCCCCGCGAGCGCGAGCGCGGCGAGCGCGTGGCCCGTGTCCAGGAGGAGCAGGGGCCAGCCGCGGTGGCCGTAGTGGGAGACCGTCCGGCGGGCGGTCACCGTCAGGACGGCGGCCATGCCCGCGGGGGCGTCGGCGGGCGCGCCACCGCGGGCGTGGAGCCGGTCGGTCACGGGGTCGTAGGCGTACCGTCCCGGTGCCAGTTCCTCTCCCGGTCCGACCAGCAGATGGGCGTTGACGGGGTGCAGCGCCCCCGCCGACGCCGCCGGCCGCAGCCGCTCACCCGCGAGTGCCGCCGTGAGCACCGCCGCCGGCGAGCCCGGCACGGGGATCGGTGCCCCCGGCCGGCGGGCGACCGCCGGCCCGGCGGGAAAGTCCGGACCCGGCTCGCGCGTCGAACGCGCCAGCGCGAGAGCGTTCCTGAGCCCGCCCCCGGCGTGCCCGTCGTCCTCGTAGGTCATCGTCGGTGCCCGCCCTCACATGTGCGGCGGCGGCGTGAGCGTGAAGTCGCCCGGGGCCGTGGGGGCGGCGGTGCGCCAGCCTCGTGCGAGGGCGGCATGGCCGAAGCGCTCGCAGCCGAGGTACGCGAAGGCCGCGGGGGCGTTCGGGACGAGCCCGGACACGAGCACCCGCGCCACCCGCAGGGGCGTCTCGGCGATGTCCTCGGTCGTCAGGTCGAGGGTGATCAGCCGGTGGCCGCCCGCCGCGAGGCGGGCGTCGAGGGCGGACCTGCTGCCCGCCGGTATCGCGTCCACGGGGACGACGCCGAGGGCCGGTTCGGTGAAGCGGCGGGCGTGGGCGGCCATCCTCGGGTCGAGCCAGACCTGGACGTGCGCGCCCAGGTCCCGTACCGCCGCGAAGTCCTCGCCGACGGCGTCGAGGTAGCGCCGGTCGGCCCGGTGGTCGAGGTAGAGGCCGCGGGCGAGCATGCCGGCCTCGATCGCGCGGAAGACCCAGCCGTCGGCGTCGACCGCGCCCTGGGTGAACACCCAGGTGTGGACCGCCTCCAGGACCGCCTTGCGGGCGGCCTCCGCGGGGTCGTAGCGGCAGGCGAACCCGGCGGCGTGGATGCCGCGTTCGGGGTCGTAGACCCATGCGGCGACGCACGGCGCGAACTCGGAGGGCATCTCCACGATCCGGACGTCGAGCCCGCACCCTTCGAGGTCGCGGTCGAGCCCGGGCACGGAGCCGGGGTCGATGCCCCGGGTGGGCCCGTCGAGGTGCCACCACAGTTCCAGGGCGTCACGCTCGACGACTTCGAGGAGTCCGCGCTCGACGGCGTCGTCGAAGCCCTGTCCCGTGGCGATGCCCGCGTAGTTGAGGTGGTGGGTGCGCGGCAGCGAACGCAGGTCGCCCTGACGCCAGTTGAGGTGACTGAGCGCGACCGGGACCCAGCACTCGCCCCGACCGGGCTCGTCGCCCCTGGCCCAGAGCGCGGGGGTGTCGTCGTCCAGTGGGCGGTAGGGGAAGCGGGGGCGGGCGTACTGCCACGCGGCGTACGTGGGCAGGTCACCGGGGCCGTACAACCGCCGTCCCTCCGCGCGGAGTTCGGCGGCCGTGGCGAGGCGGGGCGCGTCCGGGTGGCCGGGCGGCGGGAGGCGGTTGCCGCAGTAGCGCTCGACGGCCTCGGCGACGGCGGCGAGGCGGGCGCCGCGCGCGTCGCCGAAGGTGGTGCCGAGGGAGACCCGGTCGGCGGGCCAGGGCCCGAACCTGCGCGCGTCGGCGACCTCCGCGGTCATCGCGGTGTAGCGGGGCGGGGCGCCCGTGGGGTGCGGGACGGGCTCGACTCCGCGTATGAGCCCGCAGACGGGGTCCACGAGCGCGTCGAGGGACGGTACGCCGGTGAGGGTCAACGGAGTGTCTCCTGTACGGGATCGATGGCGACGGTCCGGGGGCTCACGGGCAGCAGCAGGGCGCTGCCCGCCATCCGCACGGTCCGCCGGGAGGGCAGCAGCCGGGTGGCGGTGACCGGGTCGTCCCCGGTGTGGGGGTTGCGGGCGTGGGCGGGGAAGTGGTGTCCCGCGACCTCGACACGGAGGCGGAGCCCGGCCTCCAGGCGGCGGGCGAGGTAGCCGAGCGGAACGGTCAACTCCCGCTGCTCGAAGCTCTCGTGTCCGGGCGTGGACCGCACCACGCCGGTGGCCAGCGGCTCGGCCCGCCCGTCGGGGCGGAGGGCCACGAGCCGTACCGCCCAGTCGGCGCTGCGCCCCTCGGCCGCGGCCACGAGCCGCACCTCGGCCTCGCCGTGCAGGTCGAGGGGGCGCGGGAGCGGCGGGCTCGCGAGCAGACAGCGGTCGGGCGCGGCGCGTTCGTCGATGTCGAGCCGGTCGGAGCGCACGGGCCGCTCGGGATCGGCGAGGAACTCGGCCCCGCGCACGAGCCGCAGGCCGGCACTCTCGCCGAAGCGGTACGGAACGAGGCCCGCGCGGCCGGGGGCGGGGGCGCCGGACGCGCGGGCCTCCGCCTCCGCACCGCGCCAGTGGGCGCTGCCGCCCAGGGCGACCGCGCCGCGCCGGCCCGTGAGGGTTCCGGCGAGCGCGCGGCGGGCCCAGCGGGCGTACAACGAGCCGAGGTCCAGGTGGTGTTCGGGACGGGCCTCGGGCGCCGGGCCGGCGGTGAGGCCGTGGCCCCAGGGGCCGAGGAGGAGCCGCGCCGGGCCGCCCCAGGAGCGCCAGAGCCGGAGCGTGTCGGTGGCGAAGGGGTCACGGCTGCCGCCGACGGCGAGCAGCGGCACGCGGGCGGCCGCGGCTCGCACCGTCGGCCGGTCGTCGCGTCGCGCGGCCCAGACCCCGGGCCAGGAGGCGTGCGGGAGCAGGCGCGAGACGGGGAGCCGGTCGAGGAGGTCGGGGGTGTCGCGCAGGGCGTGGGCGAGGGCGTGTTCGTCGGAGTCGGTGCGGTCGCCGTGCGCGAGCCACCAGCCGGCCCGCGCCGACAGCCGTTCCACTCCGCTCTCCTCGCGCGCCACTTCACCGGGCCCGAGCGCGGGCACCGCGGCGATCACGGCGTCGGGCGCGTGCCCGACGGGCCCGTCGAGGAGCGGCGCGAGGGCGCAGTGCGCGGCGTAGGAGGCGCCGACCGCGACCACGCGTCCGTCGCTCCACTCCTGGCCCCTGATCCAGGCGAGGGCGGCCGCTCCGTCGGCGGCCTCGGAGCGGTAGGGCGACCAGGTGCCTTCGGAGGCATGCCGCCCGCGGACGTCCTGGCCGACGGCGGCGAACCCGCGCGCGGCCCAGGCCCGCAGTTCGGCGCGGTGGCGGCGCCGGTCGTAGGGGGTGCGGAGGAGGACGGCGGGGTGGGGGCCCTCGCCGTCGGGGAGGCAAAGGTCGGTGGCGAGCCCGCCGACGCGCAGAGTCCTCACGCGGCGCCCCGAACCGTACGCCCGTCAGCCGCGCGTGCCCCGACCCGGCCATCGGGGGCGGCGGCGCCGGCGACCGCCGGGACCGGCAGGACCGGGTGGGCGGTGAGGGTGAGTTCCCCCAGGTCGATGCGGCGCAGGCGTCGGCGGGCCGTGCGCAGCCGCGGGCCGTCCGGCCCTTCGGCCCAGGCGAGGAGGTCGGCGGCGAGGAGGCCCGCGGTGAACGCGGCCGATGCGGCGTCGTGGCCGGGACCCTCGTCGCCGAAGCGCGAGCCCTCCCAGTACGCGGCCAGTTCGCGGTGGGCCGGGGTCGCGGCGAGGCGGCGGAGCCGTACGTCGGCGGAGCTGACGTCACCGGGAGCGCAGGCGGGCGGCTCCACCCACACCTGGCCGCCCTCGCGGTGGCAGCGCAGCCAGGCCGTTCCGCCGTTCGGGAGCCGGTCCGCGGCGTCCCAGAGGCCCGGCGGTACGGGTCCGTCGAGGCACCAGACGACGGCGGTACGCGGTCGGCCGGCCAGATCGGACAGCTCGCCGGGCGCGGTGTGCCGGAGTTCGCCGCCGAGGTCCCGTACGCACCGGGCGAGCGGACCGGTGAGGACCGGGTCCCCGAGGGCGAGTACGGTCCGGCCGGCGAGCGTCGTCCCGGCGGCGGGCCGGTCGGCGGGGGTGGACGGTTCCCGCGTGGTGTATCCGGCCTCCTCGAACGCGGCCACCAGGTGGTCGAGTTCGCCTGCTCCTCCACCGCTCGTGAGCCGGTTCACGAGCTCCTCGGGGGCGACCGCGCCGGTGTCGACGCGGAGGAACTCCCCTGCGGGCGTGCGTACGGCGAGCCCGTGGCCGGGGACGGCGACGAGGGCGACACCGGGGGCGAGTCGGGCGGTGGTCACGGCGGTCTCTCCTGGACGGTCGGGGGTGCGCAGGGGGGGTGGAACGGGAGGGGCCCGCCCGGGAAGGCGATCCGGGCGGGCCCCCGAGTGTCCGGCTCAGTGCCGGACGCCCGGACTCAGTTGTCCGAGTCGGTGTCCGCCTCGACGGTGTCGTCGAAGGGGTTCTCGACCAGGGCGTTCGAGTGGGTGGCGGACAGGTGGGCGAGCTGGCCCTGCTCCGCGATCGGGCTGAACACCTTGTGCTGCTCCATGAGTTGACTCTCCATTCGTCGTGGATGGGTCACGCCGTCGTGTCCGGCGGCGCACCACAGACACTAATGAATATGATTTTCATTTCGCAACCTCCTCGGCGCTTTCCAGAGGGTGATCCGGGTAACACACGGGCCATCCGCCCTCCGGATCACGCCCCACCCGGCCCGCCACACCGAGCACATCGGCCAGCAGCGCGGGAGTGACGACCTTCTCGGGCGGCCCGTCGGCCGCCACGAGGCCCTCCCGCAGCGCCACGATCCGGTCGGCGAACCGCGCCGCGTGGCCCAGGTCGTGCAGCACCATCACCACGGTCAGCCCCCGCTCCTCCCGCAGCCGCACCACCGTCCGCATCACCTCCAGCTGGTGCCGCAGGTCGAGATAGGTCGTGGGCTCGTCCAGGAGCAGGATCCGGGTGTCCTGCGCGAGGGCCATGGCCAGCCGTACGCGCTGCCGTTCACCGCCCGACAGGTCGTCCACGGGACGGTCGGCCCAGGTCTCCACGCCCACGTCCGCCATGGCCCGCGCACAGACCTCGTCGTCGCCGTCGCGCAGCATGCCCAGCGGGCCCCGGGCCGCGTACCGGCCCTGGCGCACCAGCCGACGCACCGTCATGCCCGGTACCGGGGGCGCCGCTTGGTGCAGGATCGCCACGCGGCGGGCGGCCTCGCGACGGGACATCCGCGCCAGGTCGTCACCGTCGAGCAGCACCCGGCCGCCGGCCGGCCGCAGCAGCCCCGCGCAGAGCCGCAGCAGCGTGGACTTCCCGCAGCCGTTCAACCCCACGAGCGCGACCGACTCCCCCGGTTCGACGGCCAGTTCGACACCGGCCAGCACGTCCCGGCCCGGATATCCGAACCGCAGCGCCTCGGTGCGTAGCGAGCCCGCGTGGGGCGGCGGCCCGGGGCGGCCTTCGGAGGCGCCCAGGGCGTGGCCCGCCTCCACCGCTCGGGTCCCGAGGGACTCCGTGATCCTTCTCATCTCTCCTCCTGTCGCCTGCGGGCCACGATCAGCAGCAGCGCCGCGCCCACACCGGTGGTCAGCGCGCCCGTCGGGAGACTCAGCCGGTCCGTCCCCAGGGCGTCGGCCAGGACGGGCGAGAGCCACTGCGCGGTGGCGTCGGCCCCACCCACGACCACCGCGCCCAGCAGGGCCGCGCCGGGCAGCGCCCCGCGCAGATCGGCCCCGAACAGCGCGAGGGCCAGATGGGGCACCAGCAGCCCCACGAATCCGAGCGCGCCCACCACGGCCACCGCGCCCGCCGTCAGGGCGACCGCGCAGACGAGGGCGGCGAGGCGGGCCCTGCCGGTGGACAGACCGGCCGCCGCGGCCTGTTCGTCCCCGCACCGCAGCAGGGTCAGGGGCGCGGCGAGCAGGCAGGCGGCCAGGCCCCAGACCGCCGCCCAGGGCCAGAGCAGGTGCCAGTGGTCCATGACGCGGCCCTCGGTGGAGCCGACGAGCCACTGCACGACACTGCCGAGTTCGCCCGGCGCGACGAGCAGGACCATCGCGGTGAGCCCGGACAGGACCGCCGAGACGAGGACCCCGTGCACCGCCGTGCGGTCCGGGTCGCCCCGGTCCCGGCCGGCGAGCAGCCAGAGCAGCCCCGCCCCGGTGAAGCCGCCCGCACAGGCGGCCACGACCACCGCGAACGGGGACTCCCAGCCCGCGAGACCGAGCCCGGTCGCGGCCACCGCGCCGAGCACGGCGCCGGGGGTGACCCCGGTGACCTCGGGGCCGGCCAGCGGGTTGCGCAGCGCCGCCTGCAGGACGAGGCCCGCGAGCGCCAGGCAGGCTCCCGCGGTGACCGCCACCAGGGTTCTGGGGAGCCGGAGTCGGAGCACGACATGGCGTGCGAGGGGCTCCCCGCCGCCCCTCAGGACGTCGGCGACCTCCCCCGCCCCGACGGCCCGCCCGGCCACGAGACCGCCCGCGACGACCAGCGCGAGGCCGACGGCGAGGAGGCCGAACAGCGCCCACGCGGGCGGCCGTCGCGACGCCGGACGCGGTCGCCGCCCCCGCCCCCGTCCCCGTACGGACCCCGGACTCTGCTGACGGTCCAGGTCCCGTACCGACGTGGTCGCCGTCATCGTCCCGCCCCCGTCCGCAGCAGAGCGACCCCCGCCGGCACGCCGAGGAGCGCGGTCCAGGCGCCGACCGGTGTCTCGATCGGGCTCAGCGCCAGGCGGGCCGGCTGGTCGGCGCAGAGCACCACGAGGGCGCCCAGCGCGGCCGACCAGGGCAGCCAGGTCACCGCGCCGCCGTCGGGCCGGAACCTGCGGGCCAGGTGCGGGGCGAGGAAGCCGACCCAGGCGATCGGGCCGCAGACCGCGACGACCGGGGCTATCAGGAGCACCGCGAGCCCGAGCGCGGCGAGTCGGGCGCGCCGTACCCGGACACCCAGCGCGCGGGCGTCCTCGTCGCCGAGCCGCAGCACGCCGAGGACCGGGGCGCAGAGCACGAGCGCGGGAACCGCCGCCGCGAGCCAGGGCCACAGACCCGTGACGTCGTCCCAGGCCCGGGCTGAGAGGCTGCCGAGGAGGTAGCGGTAGACGATCTGCAGGTCGAGTTGGTCGGCGAGGACCATCAGGACCAGCAACGCGGCCTGCAGCGCGGCGGCGACGGCGGCTCCGGTGAGCAGGACCGCGCTCGGGCTGCGCCCGAACCCGGCGGCGAGCAGGGTGAGCAGCCCGCCGAGGGCCGCGCCGGCGAGGGCGAGCAGCGGCTGTGCGAGGAGCGGCACGGGCAGGGCGAGGACGAGCGGCGCGGCGACCCCGAGCGCGGCGCCGCCGGAGACGCCGAGCATCTCCGGTACGGCGAGCGGGTTGCGGAGCGCCTCCTGCAGGACGAGCCCGGCGGCCCCCAGGCAGGCCCCGGCCACCAGGGCCAGGACGAGCCGGGGAAGGCGGAGTTCGGTGAGGATCACCGTGGAGGTCACGCCGTCGGCCCCGAGGGCCGGCAGGAGCAGCGCGCACGCGACGGCCGCGGTCAGGACCGCGGCTCCGCCGCCCGCCTGACGGAGCGACAGGGGCTTCACCGCAGCGCGGCCGTCGCCTCGTCGAGGACGAGTCCGAGCGACCGGGTGCCGCGGCCCTTGGCCCAGACCTCGGCGTCGACCTCGTGGACGCGGCCGTTCTGCACGGCCGGGATCTTCGACCAGAGCGGGTTCTTGGCGAGCTTGTCGGAGAGGCGCTGCCCGGGGGCGGCGGGGCCGCCGAAGGAGAGGGTCTCGACGAACAGGACGTCGACGTCGCGGGCGAGGATCTCCTCCATGCTGTACGTGCCCTCGACGCCCCGGCTCTTCCAGGGGTAGTCGGCGATCGAGGGGAACAGCCCGGCGGCGACGTCGTTGCCGGGGGTGGCGACGCCGAAGTTCTCGTCGCTGCCGAAGATGATCAGCGCGGTCTTCTCGCTCCGCGTCCGCTCCGCCGCCGCGAGCTTGGCGCGGAAGGCCTTCTCCGCCGCCTCGCCCTGTTCCGTCCGGCCGGTGAGGGCGGCGAGGTCGCGCAGATAGCCCACGCTGTCCTGCCAGTCGCCGGGCTGGACGGGCCAGAAGACGGTGGCGCCCTTGAGTGCGGGGGCGAGCTTGCCGTGGGTGTCGGCCAGACCGATCACGAGGTCGGGCTCGTACGAGAGGATCGCCTCGGTCTCGGGGCTGAGGAAGCCACCGGGAACGACGGGGATCTTCCCGGCCTTCTCCTTGCCGAGGAACTTCTCGTGGGCGAGGAGCGCCGAGTTGGTGGCGGCGGGCTCCATGCCGAGCTCGGCCAGCATGTCGTCGCACAGGGCGACGAGGCAGACGATCCGCTTCGGCGGAGCGGGGGTCGTGACGGTGACGCCCTTGGCGTCCGTGACGGTACGGGCAGCCTTGATCGGGCGGACGGTCAAGGAGGTCGCGGAGCCGCTCGCAGCTCCGTTCCCGGAGCCGCCGTCCGCACCGCTGCCGTCGCCCGCGGCGGCGCCGCAGCCGACGAGCAGGGTTCCCAGGACGGCGGCGGCCGTCCACCGGCGCGCCCTTCGCAGCACGAGCATCCTGCGCGACATGTGTTCCTCGGTTCTGTGTGGCCCGGGACGGGGCAGGCGTGTGCGGCGGGCGTCCCGGGGCTGCTCGCACCGCACAGAGTGCCACATGATAATCATTATCAATAGGCCCGCCTCCCCGCACCCCACCCCGGAGCTCCCATGCCACTGCCGCCCCGCCTTCTCGTCGCCGACCAAGTCGCCGGAGGCATACGCGTGTTGGACCTGCCCGGCGGGTCGACCGTCGGGGTCGTCGAGGGCCGGCACCTCGCCGAGCACGCCGGATTCCTCGCCCTGCCCGGCGGGCGGAGCGCCTTCGTCGACGACCTCGCGGGCGAGCTGGTCGTCCTGGACCCCTACGGCCCCGAGGCCGGCCGCCCGCTCGTCGAGACGACGGCGCCCGTGGCCACGCCGGCCGAGCACCTGGCGACCGACGCCTCGGGGCGCCTGGTGGCGGTGACGACCGGCCTCGGCCGCAACGAGGAGCCGTGGAGCGACCTGCTGACCCTGGTCGACCTCCGCCCCGACCTGACCTCCCCCACCCCCGGCGGGGCCCGATCGGTCCGGCCCCGCTCCGTGCGGGTGCGGACCCGGGTCGGCGAGCCGGGCGTCACCCTGCTCGGCGACGCGGACCCGCTCGTCGTCCTGCGGCACCGCGAACCCGGCACCCTCTCCGCGTACGCCGCAGGGACGCTGCTCGCCGGCGCGCCCGCCTGCCCGCCGGCCGCCCCCGACCACGAACTGCCGCTCCCGGACCACGACGGGCACGGCGACGCTCTCGACCCGTACAGCGGGCGGCTGTTCGCCGCGGCCGGCTCCGGTGTCCACCGCGCCCGCCGGGAGGACGGGCCCGCAGGCGCCCGGCTCGTCGCCGAGGAACCGCTCTCCTGGGCGGGCCAGGGCCGCGGCTACTACCTCCGCCTCGACCCGGCCCGGCGCGCCCTGTGGTCCTGCGTGCGCGGCGGGCCCGCCGACCCGGGGCGGTGGCCGGAGTGGACCAACGACGCCTGGTTCCACGACCTCACGACCGGCCGCACGGGACGCGTGCCGCTCGGCCCCGGCCTGGTGTTCCGGCTCGCGGTCGCCGCCGCGCACGTCGCGTACGCACGGGTGCACCCGGACGGCGACGAACTGGTCCTGCTCGACCCGTCCCACACTCCCCTGCCCCGCGTCACCGCCCGCCTGCCGCTGCCGCCGATGGACGGCGCGCCGCTGCCGGGCGGCACGCCCTGGGACGGCGTGCAGCGGCGGGCCGTCGCGGCGTCGCCCGGGGCCGCGTACACGGCCGTCAGCCGGGGCGGTCACGGGGAGGTTCATCTCTTCGAGGGAATGCGCCCCCTGACGACCCTGAAGGTGCCGACACCCCTCGACGACGGCGGCCATCTGGCCCTCGTGGCCCCGGGGGACGGGGCGCAGGCGGACCGGATCGGCCGCTGAGCGTGCCGTCCCGGGGCTCGGACGCACAGCGTCCGCATACCGGTCAAGGTCTTGTCTTGTGAAATCTTTCACCTGACCCCTTGGCCAGCCCCGCGCGTTCGTGCTGAGATGCGGGCTGACCCAATAGCTCAATGGCGCGCTCGGGGAGGGCAATGTGGCGGACACCGCCATGTCTGGTTCCGGAACAACGGGTGGCGACGATCCGGCCCTTGGCTACGGCGGGGCGACCCCGGTGGAGACGGCCATATGGCGTCTGCGCTCGCGCGGTTGCTGGACGGACGCGGCAGCTCTGCTCGCCCCCCGCGCGGCGGAACCGGCGGCAGCGCTGGAGCGGGCGGCTCTCCTGATCGAGCGCTGCCTCTACACCGAACAGGGGTGGGCGGACGCGGAGGAGGCGCTCCGGGCGGCCGAGGCCGTGGCACAGACGGACGAGGAGCGCGGGGCCGCCGCGTGCGAACGCGGCTATCTCGCCTACGCGTCGACCCTGCTCGGGGTACGGGACCGGGCGGACGAGGCGACCGCCGCGCTCGGCCGGGCCGCGGCGCTCATCGGGCCGTCGGCCGAGGGGCGCCCGCTCCTCGACTACCGGCGCGGACTTGTCGCCCAGAACATCGGCGACTCCCCGCAGGCGGCCCGTGCCGCCTACCGGCGCGCCCACGCGGGCGCCTCGGCCCAGGGCGACAGCCTGCTGCTCTCCTCCACCTGGCGGCATCTCGCCGGACTCGCCCTGAGGGAGGGCGAGTTGGCGGAGGCACGGCACGGCTTCGCCGAGTCCCTGCGGATCCGCGAGGAACTCGGCTACCTGGTCGGTACGGCCCCGGCGCTCACCGCCCTGGCGGACACCGAGACGGAACCGGAGGCGGGGCGCCTGCGCGCCGAGGCGGCCCGCCTCTTCCGCCTCCTGGGCGGCGTACCGACCTGGCTCGCCGCCCAACTGACGCCCAGGCCCGCCGTCTGACGGACCGTCGGACCATGCGGCCGGACCGTCGTCCGAAGGACGGCGGCCCGGCCGTTCGCCTCACCCGGCCGTCGGCCCCCTGCGGCGCGGCCGGGCCCAGCCGGGCACCCGTTCCAGGCACAGCAGCGCCTCGTCCATGCCGACGGCCACCGCTCCGTCCGGCATAACCGCCACCGCGCGGACCGGGGGTCCCGGACGGAACGGGAGGCGGGCGCGGGTCTCCAGGTCGTGGAGTTCGACGAGACCGTCGGCCCAGGCGATCGCGAGCAGCGCGCCCTCGGCGGACTCGGCGGACTCGGCGGCGTGCAACGAGACGACCGGCACGCGCCGTTCGGCGATCGGGGTCGGTTCCGGGTCCCGGCCCGGGATCCAGCGGCGCACCGTGCCGTCCTGGCCGCCGCTGCAGAGGAAGGGGCCGGTCTCCGTCTCGACGGCCGTCACCGCCGTCACCCGGCCGCTGTGCAGGGCGGCCTGGTGGATGCCCGTCAGGCCGAAGGCGTGGACCGAGCCGAGCCGGTCGCCCACCACCACCGAACCGCCGATCGCGGCGAGCGCCGTGCCCGGGTGCCGGGTGAGGGTCGCCGCGACGGCGGTCGTGAGCCGTTCGAGGTACGGCGGCCTGGGGGCGGGCCCGGGGACGGGCAGCAGCCGGCCCCGTTCGTCGAGGAGCAGGAGTGTGCCGTCGGGCGCGGGGGCCAGTGTCTTGATCCGGCCTCCCGACGGGCTCCGCAGCGGCTCGCCCGCGGTCGTCGCGTCGGCCGCGCCGAGGACCTGCACGGTGTCGGTGGTGCCCGCGACCAGCAGCTGGTCGCCCGTCACCCCCAGAGCCGTGACCGGCCCGGGCCACGGCGGGGTCAGGTCGCCGCGCACCCTGGTCCACCGCACGCGCCAGGGCGCGTCCGCGGCGAGCCCGCGCAGCGCCGGGCGCAGCCGGGGGTCCGCCCCGTCCCCGAGGGCGCCGAGCAGGACGACGGCCCGGTCGGCCGGGTGCTGGTCGCGGCAGAGCGACTGCCCGGTCCGCAGCCACGCCGACCGGAGGCCGCCCCGGTCGTCGCCGGGTCCGGTCACGTACGCGGTGGTGACCCGCAGCGGGTCGGCCGTACAGACCGCGACCGGATCGGCGAGGTCGACCGCGTGCCGCGCCTCGTACGGCTCCGCCGCGGGCCACCGGCCCGGGCCCCACTCCGCTTCCGCGCCCGCACCGTGCTCGGCCCCGACGTCCTCGCCCGCGTGCGCGGCCGAGCCCGAACCGGCTCCCGCGCGTGCGCCCTTGCCCCCGGCCCCACGGGCCCGGCCCGAACCGGACGTCGAAGCGGACCCCGAGCCCGGGCCACGCCCCGGCTCCGCCCGGCCCGCGGTGTCCTCGACGTCGGTGTCCAGGTCGACCACCATGACCCGGCCCTTCGCCACGAGCAGGTCGTACGACGGTGTGCCCTTGCACGTCTCGACGACCAGGCGGACCCGGCCCGACGCGGCCAGTTCGGCGACGAGTTCGGCGATCGCCTCGGGTTCCGCGGCGGCGTGCAGGTCCGGCAGGACCAGGGCCGCGCGGCGCGCCTCCGTCGTGGCGACGGCCTGGACGAGTTCGCCGGGCGTCCGGGCCACGACGCCGAGCCGGTTCGCGACCGTCCAGGCCGCGCCGAGCGCGCACTGGCCGGCGAGCGGGATCAGCTCACGCGCCGCCCGCCTGCGGCGCGCGCCCGCGCGCGTGCCGTGCGCGGCGAGCCAGCCGAGGAGCGCCGTCTTTCCCCGGCGCGGCCCGCCGACGACCAGGCAGAGGCGCGGGGCGTCCGGGTCGGTGAGCCAGCCGAGCAGGGCCGCCGCCTCGGCCTCCGTACCGGCGGCGGGGCGGTCTCCACGGACGGATCCGGTCACGGGCACCTTCCCCACGCCGGGGAGGGAGTCGCGGACGGCATGGGACACCTCACGGACGGCGCTGTACGGACGGGACGAGGGCGACAACCGAGCCTGGGGAGCGACCGGACGGCGACAGCGGACACGGGCAACGGCCGGCCACCGACGGCCGACGCCTGACCCCGTGCCGACTGACGGCAACGACCTTAGTCGTCAGTCCGCCGATCCGGTGAAATGCTCTCTGACAAGTGCCTGTACGACGGTGACATCCTGGGCGATCAGGGCGTCGAGGAGGGCGGTGTGCTCCGCCGCGTCCGCCACCAGGTCGCCGTGCCGGGTCACCGGGCCGCTCACCAGGGGCCATTGGGACCTGCGGTGCAGGTCGTCGGCGACGAGGAGGAGCTGCTCGTTGCCCGCGAGGGAGAGGACCGCCCGGTGGAAGGCGCGGTCGGCCTCGGCGTAGTGGGCGCGGTCGCCGCGCGCGGCGGCGGTCGAGGTGGCCTCGGCCAGCGGTCTCAGCTCGGCCCAGCGGGCGGCCGGGACCGTGCGGGCGAGCCGCAGCATGACCGGGACCTCGATGAGCGCGCGCACCTCGGCCAGCTCGGCGAGCTCGCGCGGGGTGCGCTCGGTGACGCGGAATCCCCGGTTCGGTACGACCTCCACGGCGCCCTCCACGGCCAGCTGCTGCATGGCCTCCCGTACGGGGGTCGCGGAGACGCCGAAGCGCTCGGCGAGGACGGGGGCGGAGTAGACCTCGCCGGGGACCAGCTCGCCGCCGACGAGCGCGGTGCGCAGGGCCTGGAGGATCTGGCCGCGCACGGAGTGACGCCGGACGGTGCGCGGAGACGCCTCCGGGGCAGGTGCGGGCGCGGGAACGGGCGCGGCCAGGTAGGCGCTCCCGGCGACGGGGGCCGGACGGGGTGCGGGCGGCTCACTGTGGGTGTGCTCGCCCCGCACAGCGGTGGGCTCGCCGCGGACGCCCGAGGAATCCCCTCGGACAGCCGCGGGCTCGCCCCGTACGCCCCGGGAATCCCCTCGTACGGCCGCGGACTCGCCCCGGACGGCCGCCGGCTCGCCCCGTTCGGGCGGCGCCGCGCCCCGTGCCTGTGCCGGAACCCGTGCGGACCCGCCGTACGACAGGTGCGACTCTTCGCGCGCTCTGCCCTGCTCCACCCGGGTCCTCCTGCGGGGTCGTGCCGGGCCTGGCTCGCGATACCGAGGCCCCCTGTGCACGATAGGCGGACGGGGCCGCAGTTCAAACCTCCGACGCATCGGGTAAGGTAAGGCTAACCTGCTAACGATCGCGATTCGGTGGTCCCGTATGGCCCTCCCCGCCCTGCTCCCCGCCCCCTTCACCTCGCCCGTCGCGGCCTCGTACGCCCGCCTCGGCGAGGTGTTCCCCAGCCTGCGGATAGAGGAACTGGGCAGCCACGAGCAGCCGCCGCGCGGTGCCGGCTGGGTCGGCGCGGACGAGCTCGCGGCCGGCGGAGCGGCCCTGGACGCCTTCCTCGCCTGGGACAACGCGCAGGTGCTGCGTGACTACGGCACCCAGGCCAGGCCCGACGTGATCGCCAGCTTCGGACTGCACCGGTACGCCTGGCCCGCCTGCCTCCTGGTCACGGTCCCCTGGTTCCTGCACCGCAGGGTCCCCCGCCTGCCCGTCCGCAACGTGTCCTTCCAGCGGGCCCTGGGACGGATGGCCGTCCGGATCGAGGAGTTCGCCTGCCTGCCGGGCGACCCCGCCGCCGCACTGCCCGGCGCCCGGGTCGTCCCGGACGAGGAGGCCCTGCGGGCCGAGGCGAGGGCCGCGCTCGCCGAGCACTTCGAAGAGGTCCTGGCCGGCTTCGGGCCGCGGATGCGCCGCGGCAGGCGGGCGCTGTGGGGGATGGCGACCGACGAGATCGTCGAGGGGCTCTGGTACATCGCGGCGCTGCTCGGCGAGGAGGAGCGGGGGATGGCCGAGCTGGAGCTGCTGATGCCCGGCACGGCCAAGCCGTACGCCGGCGCCGCGGGCTTCCGCGAGCTGCCGGGGGCCGAGGCGCCCGACGGCACGCCCCGCGCCACCCGGGACCGGGCGACCTGCTGCTTCTTCTACACCCTGCGCCCCGAGGACACCTGTCTGACCTGCCCGCGGACGTGCGACGCCGAGCGGGTCCGCCGGCTCGCCGCGACCGCCTGACGGACCCGTCCGCCGCCCAGCGGCGGGCCTTCGGATTACGCCACCCGATCGGGTGGCGTGAATCGAACGCAACTCCCTTGCATCGCCCGGCAGTTCGACCGGATCGCACCTATTCGTATGCCGTCGGGGCCCAATGGCGTGCTCTTGCCGCGAAACGGCGTGGGGCGCCTCCGGGGTCGGCCAGTATGGGCGGCCGTAACGCCCTACTGCGATGCGAGGGACACCGCATGAGACTGACCGACATATCGCTGGACTGGCTGCTTCCCGGTGGGGTGATGGTGGCCGGAGTCCTGACGGCGGTGGCGGTGCTCGCGCGCGGCAAGCGCGCCGGTGACCAGGCCGCGGCCGAGGACTCCTGGGAACGCAGCGAGGAACGCCGCAGGCGCAAGGAAGCGATCTACGGAACCGCCTCCTACGTCCTGCTCTTCTGTTGCGCGGCCGTCGCCGCCGCGCTCTCCTTCCACGGTCTCGTCGGCTTCGGCCGGCAGAACCTGAACCTCACCGGGGGCTGGGAGTACCTCGTCCCCTTCGGCCTCGACGGGGCGGCGATGTTCTGCTCGGTCCTCGCGGTCCGAGAGGCCAGCCACGGCGACGCGGCCCTCGGCTCGCGGCTCCTCGTCTGGCTGTTCGCGGGCGCGGCGGCCTGGTTCAACTGGGTGCACGCGCCGCGCGGCCTGGGCCATGACGGCGCCCCGCAGTTCTTCGCGGGCATGTCCCTCTCGGCCGCGGTCCTCTTCGACCGGGCGCTCAAGCAGACCCGCCGGGCGGCGCTGCGCGAGCAGGGCCTGGTGCCGCGTCCGCTGCCGCAGATCCGGATCGTCCGGTGGCTGCGGGCGCCCAGGGAGACCTTCGCCGCGTGGTCGCTGATGCTCCTCGAGGGCGTACGGACCCTGGACGAGGCCGTCGACGAGGTGCGCGAGGACCGGCGCGAGAAGGAGCAGAACCGGCACCGCAGGCGCGAGCAGGAGAAGCTCGACCGGGCCAGGATCAAGGCGATCAACCGCCAGCACCGGGCCTTCGGCCTGGGGCGTGGAGGCGGCCGTCAGGTCGAGGTGCCGTCACTGGGCGCCGGAGCGGGTTCCGCGACACCGTCCCTGAACGCGGGCACCGGCTCCGCGACGCCGTCCGTGGGGACCGCCGTCGCGGAGCCCGCCATAGCCGACCCCGGACAGCTGCCGCTTCGACACCGGCCCTCCCTCCAGGCCGTGCGAGGTACTGAACCCCGCACGGTGGACCTCACCGCCGAGGACGACACCCAGACGCTGCCCCGGCTCGACTCGCTGGAGCGCAAGCTGAAGGACCTGGAACAGCAGTTCGGGTGAACCGCCCGCGAGAACGGCGGGGCGGCGTGAGAGCTCTCACGCCGCCCCGCCGTTCAGTTCGAACCACACCACCTTGCCCACGCCGTGGTCCTCCACCCCCCAGGAGTCGGCAAGTTCCTGGACCAGGACGAGACCCCTTCCGTTCGTACCGTCGTCGGCGACCGGTACGCGCGGCTCGGGGAGCCCGGGGACGAAGTCGCGTACTTCCACGCGCAGGCTGTCGGGCACCACGGTCGCGGTCACCACCGCGCCGTGGTCGGTATGGATCAGAGCGTTGGTGACGAGTTCACTGGTGAGCAGCTCCGCGACGTCGGACGCGCCCGGTCCGCCCCAGGTCCGCAGCATTCTGCGCAGGGCGTGGCGCACCTCCGGAACGGCGGTGAGATCCGCGCATCCCACCTTTCTGAGCAGTTGAGTCGGCTGTCGTGCCTCCCCGTTCATAACCCCCACCCACATGTCGGTACACATCTCCTCGAACAGGCTCACGGGGATGCATGCCCCACCGAACGTCGCGCATTCATACCGGAGTGGCGCCGAACGGACGCGGCTCCTCAGGGCCGGGGGACGTTGCGCAGGTTGGAACGGGCCATCTGGACCATCCGGCCCACACCGCCGTCGAGGACGATCTTGCTCGCGGAGAGGGCGAAGCCGGAGACCATCTCGCGGCTGATCCGCGGCGGGATGGAGAGCGCGTTGGGGTCCGTGACGATGTCGACGAGCGCCGGACCCTTGTGCTTGAAGGCGTCCTTGAGGGCGCCCGCGAGCTGCTTGGGCTTCTCGACGCGCACACCGTAGGCGCCGGCGGCGCGGGCGACGGCGGCGAAGTCGGGGTTGTGGTTGGTCGTGCCGTACGACGGGAGGCCGGACACCAGCATCTCCAACTCGACCATGCCCAAAGAGGAGTTGTCGAAAAGAACGATCTTCACGGGGAGGTCGTACTGGACGAGTGTGAGGAAGTCGCCCATCAGCATGGAGAATCCGCCGTCGCCCGACATCGAGATCACCTGTCGGCGGCGGTCGGTGAACTGGGCGCCGATGGCCTGCGGCAGCGCGTTCGCCATCGAGCCGTGCGAGAACGACCCGATGATGCGGCGCCGCCCGTTGGGGGTGATGTATCGGGCGGCCCATACATTGCACATGCCGGTGTCCACGGTGAACACCGCGTCGTCGTCGGCGAGTTCGTCGAGGACCGAGGCGACGTACTCCGGGTGGATCGGGACGTGCTTCTCGACCTTGCGGGTGTACGCCTTGACGACCCCTTCGAGGGCGTCGGCGTGCTTCTTCAGCATCCGGTCGAGGAAGCGGCGGTCCGTCTTCGCCCGCACCCGCGGGACCAGGCAGCGCAGCGTCTCCCGTACGTCGCCCCAGACCGCCAGGTCGAGCTTGGAGCGCCGCCCGAGGCGCTCGGGACGGACGTCCACCTGGACGATCTTGACGTCGTCGGGCAGGAAGGCGTTGTACGGGAAGTCCGTGCCGAGCAGGATCAGCAGATCGCACTCGTGAGTGGCCTCGTAGGCCGCTCCGTAGCCGAGCAGTCCGCTCATCCCGACGTCGAACGGGTTGTCGTACTGGATCCACTCCTTGCCGCGCAGCGCGTGGCCGACGGGCGCCTTGACCCGCTCGGCGAACTGCATCACCTCCGCGTGCGCGCCGGCCGTCCCGCTGCCGCAGAACAGCGTCACCCGATCGGCCTCGTCGACCATCTTCACCAGCGCGTCGATCTCCTCGTCACCCGGGCGGACGGTGGGCCGGGACGTCACGAGCGCGGTCTGCCAGGCCTTGTCGGGCGCGGGCTCGGAGGCGATGTCGCCGGGGAGCGCGACGACACTGACGCCGCTCTGCCCGACGGCGTGCTGGATGGCCGTCTGGAGGAGCCTCGGCATCTGCCGGGGGCTGGAGATCAGCTCGCTGTAGTGGCTGCATTCGGCGAAGAGCCGGTCCGGATGCGTCTCCTGGAAGTATCCGAGGCCGATCTCGCTGGAGGGGATCTGCGAGGCGAGCGCGAGGACCGGGGCCATCGAGCGGTGCGCGTCGTACAGGCCGTTGATCAGGTGCAGATTGCCCGGGCCGCAGGAACCGGCGCAGGCGGTGAGCCGGCCGGTGATCTGGGCCTCGGCCCCGGCGGCGAAGGCCGCGACCTCCTCGTGCCGGACCTGGATCCAGTCGATGTCGGGGGTACGCCGGACGGCGTCGACGACCGGGTTCAGGCTGTCGCCCACGACTCCGTACAGTCGCCGGACGCCGGCCCGGACGAGGATGTCGACGAACTGCTCCGCCACGTTCTGTCTGGCCATGGGTCCATCAACCCATGGGGCGGAGCGTTACGCCTCCCAGACGGCGACCCCCGTGCGGTCGTCGGCGTACCCCTTCACCCGGAGCTGGGTGTCGGCGAGGTAGGCCGCGAGCCCGGGCGGTTCGGGGGACGCCCAGCGCTGCGCCAGCTCCTTCGCGAGGGCGGGTTCGCCGCGGATCGGCTCGGCGAGTCCGTTCGAGGCGAGCAGGAGGGTGTCGCCGGGGCGGGCGACGGAGGCGCGGAAGCGGAACGGTTCGGCGGGCGGCGGGAGGGGATCCTCCACGAAGGGGGCGCCGGGCGGGCCGGTGACGCTGAGCCGCATGGTCCGGCGGTCGCCGTCGGCGGTCTCCGACGGCGGGGAGCCGAAGCCGACGACCGGGGCTCCGCTGAGCGCGGCGGGCTCCGGGAGCAGCGGCTCGATGTCCTGCCAGGCGCCGTCACGGAGCCGGAAGAGGCCGCCCGCGCCGATGCCGAAGAAGACCCGGGTGCGGCAGTCGGGGTCGGCCGAGAGCAGCAGGCAGCGCAGGGTCGCGGTGTACTCCTCAGGTTCCACGCCCAGTTCGGCGGCGCGGGCCCGCAGCTTGCCGTACGTGCGGTCGGTGAGCCGGTGCAGCCCGGACTTGAGGTCACCCCTGCGGCCGGAGCGGATGTCCTCGGAGAGCCGGGTGTGGCTGCGGCCGACGGCCTCGGCGATCCAGCGGCAGGCGTCGGCGGCGGCGAGGTGCCCGCCCTCGGCGGACCGGGCGCCGCTCGCCACGGCGACGAGGACGAGCGCGGCCTCCTCGTGCCCGAACCGGGCGGTGAGCAGGGCGTCCCTGCGGGGTTCGCCGCGGTAACGGGCGGAGTCGCCGCGCTGGGAGGCGGCGCGCAGGGTGTACGAGCCGTAGCGGGCGCCGTCGAGGACGGTGTCGGCGACCAGTTCGCCGAGCTCGCCCGGCCGGGCGAGGGGCAGCGCGGTCGGTTCGGCCTCGTAGGTGGGCGGGCGGTTGCCGATGTGCGCGGTACGGGGGCGCGGCAGCGGAGGGGCAGGCGGCTCGGGGGCCTCGGGGGCTGCCGCGGGAGCCGGCTCGGGGGTGGGGCGGTCCACGGCGAGCGTGGCATCGGGGTCCGCGTCCGGGGGCTCCCAGGGAGCCCGGGGCGGGCGCGTCACCGCGGGCGGAGGTGTCGGGTCACCCGCCGGCGGGGACCCCGTCGTGCTCGTCGTGGCGCGTGACGCGGAGTCGAAGCGGTCGTCGAGCGTGTCGCCCGTGGCAGTCGGGGCCGTGTCCGGCACCGCGTCGTCGTAGAGCTTGTCCCACCAGTGGTCCCCCTGCTGAGTCATGCCCTTATTGTCCACCGCGCAGGCCGCCAGAAAACGGGACATGCCGAAAAAGAGGTCCGCCGGGCGACCCCACCCCCCACGGGAAGGACGCCCGGCGGACCGGCGTGATCAGCGCACGTCGTAAGCGCGGACCACGGTCTGGGTGACGGAGTTGCCGTTGGCGTCCGTCAGTTCGGTCTTCAGTGTGACCTGCTTGCCCGCCGCGCCCGCGTGGTTCACGGTCGCGGTCCAGGTGCCGTCTCGCTGCGAGACCTGTGCCTCCGTCCAGGTCGTGCCTCCGTCGTAGGAGTACGAGAGCCTGGCCGAGGTGAGGGCGGCGGGCTTGTAGCCCGCGTGACCCGTCGCGGTGAGGCCGATCTGCCGGCCGTCCGTCGCGGGGAGGGTCTTCAGTCCGTCCTCCGGCAGGTTGTACCGGGGGAAGAGAATCGGGATGCCTTGAGAGTAGACGCTCTCGTCACGCTCGGAGGTGAATTTCCAGACCGAGTTGACGGATGTGGAGCGGTTCCACACCCTGCTGCCGATCTTCATGGTGTTCTGTTCGAGCGTGTACGTACCGCGCTCGGACGGGACTTCGAAGACCCCGAACGGCCATCCGGTCTCGCCGAGCAGCTCGCCGTCCCTGCTGAGCCGGAGGTTGCCGATGTCTCCGAAGGAACCGGGCTGGGCGTAGTGGGTGTTGTCGCCCCACATGGCGTTGGCGAAGCCGATGAGGTTGTCCTGGCGCTCCGCGACGAGGACCGGCTCACCGGCCGCGTCCTGCGGGGCGGTCGGGGCGACGACACCGTCGTACCAGCGCTCGGTGCGCTTCTCCCCCGCCCGGTAGCCGCGCTGGGTCCCGATCATGAACTCGCCGAACGGGAAGCTGGAGGAGAGCATCTGGTCCCACTGGGTGTCCCCGGCCGTGTAGTACTCCGTCCGGGTACCGGGGGCCGGGACCGGCTCGATGGCGCCGAAGTAGACGGAGGTGCCGTCGGGTCGGTGGGCCGCCGCGTTGTCGATGAAGTCGGTGGCGACGCCCATGGAGCCGTAGGTGGACTCGGTGCGGCCCAGCTGTCCGTCGCGGACCCGGTAGGCCTTGTCGTCGCGGACCTGACCGGACTCGGGGAAGGCGAGGTTGTAGAGGTACGGGCTCTTCGCGGTGGCCTTCCAGGAGAGGGCGACCGGTCCCGCGGAGAGCTTCGCCAGGAGCGCCGCGCCCTCGGCGGAGCCGACGGCGAGGACCGGGAACCCGGCTCCCGCGAAGCCGGCCGTCGGGTACCAGCGGGCGGTCGACGTGCGGTACGCGAGGACCGCCACGGCCCCGGCGGCCTTGGCGTCACGGGCGACGGTCAGGGCGTTGGTGGAGGTGTCCGGGAAGCGGACCAGGGCGACGCGGCCCGTGACCCCCGCGGCCGCCAGCTCCTCCGGGGTGCCGGTGCCCGCGTCGACGAGGCCGGCGGAGCCGGTGCCGTCGAGGTTGTCGGAGCCGAGGGAGGCGGTGACCGGGTGCAGGACCGTGCCGTCGGACGTCCTCAGCGACTCGATCTGCGGCGCGGCGGTGCGCCAGTAGCTGCCGAACTCGAAGTCGCCGTCGTCGGCGCGGCCCTCGACGGAGGCGTAGTAGCCGCGGATCGAGCGCGTACCGGCGGCCGTTCCGGCGTGCAGCCAGGTGTCGTCCCAGGAGCGGGAGAACGCCAGGGTGGTGCCGCGCTGTTCACCGGGCTTGTCGGTCGCCACCGAGAGCCTGTGGGCCTTGCGGGCGTCGAGGACGACGGTGGTGTCCTTCTTCACCTCCAGCTGCGGGCGGGCCAGGTAGCTGAGCGAGTCGTTCAGCGTGGCGCCCGCGCCCGCGTCGGGGGTGGCGACGAAGGAGGAGAGGAAGTAGCTGCCGGGCCGCACCGCGTACACCTGGTCGGTGGCGCCGTCGTTGAAGCGGCGTTCGCCGCTCGCGGTGTCGGTGCCGATGAGGTCCACGGACGAGGGTCCGGCGGCCGGGTCGCCCTGACGGTCGATCAGCTTGACCCGCAGGGTGACCGTCTCGGGCTGGACGTAGAGGGAGAAGGGCGTCGAGACGTGCAGGCCGTCGCGGCCGGTGGCCACGACGCGGCCGGTGATGTCGCCGTACTGGGCGCGCTCCAGGTGAGCGGTCGGGTCGAGTTCCAGCGGGACTTCGACGGTCGCGCCGGCCGGGACGGTGACCGTGCGCTTGCCGAGCTCGGCGACGGACGAGCGGACGCGGGAGCCGTCGTTGCCGGTGACCTTCTCGACGGCGAGCGTCAGGGTGACGGCCTTGCCGGAGGTGTTGGTGTACGGGACGGCGACCGTGGTGCGGTCGCTGCGGTCCTGGGGCCAGTTGAACGTGCCGCCCTGGACGGCGTCGGCGCCGAGGACCGTCTGGTCGATGGCGGCCTTGACGTCGAGCCGGCCGCCGCCGACCTCGCGCACGTCGCCGGGGACGTCGCTCTCGGCGGAGGAGACGAGCGCGGCCTTGATCTGCTGCGCCGTCCAGTCGGGGTGCCGCTGCTTGACGATGGCGGCGGCGCCCGCGACGTGCGGGGTGGCCATGGACGTACCGGACATGGACTGGTAGGCGTACACGCCCCGGCCGCCGACGGCGGCGGCGGAGATGGCGACGCCGGGCGCGGCGATCTCCGGCTTGAGGGTGTGGTTGACGATCGTCGGGCCGCGGCTGGAGAAGTACGCGGTGGAGTCGTCGCGGTCGGTGGCGCCGACCGTCAGCACGTCGGGGGCGCAGCCGGGCGAGGAGACGGTGTTGAGCGTCGGTCCGGAGTTGCCGGCGGCTATGACGAACAACGTGCCCGCGTTCTGCGCGAGTTCCTGCGCGGCGGCGCTCATCGGGTCGGTGCAGTCGGTGGGCACCGAGCTGCCGAGGCTCATGGAGACGACGTCGGCGCCCTGGCCGACGGCCCACTCCATGCCGGCGATGATCCAGGAGGCGGCGCCGGAACCGGAGTCGTTGAGGACCTTGCCGTTGAGCAGGTCGGCGCCGGGCGCGACGCCCTTCTTCCTGCCGTCGCTCGCCGCGCCGGAGCCGCCGACGGTGGAGATGGTGTGGGTGCCGTGGCCCGCGCGGTCCTCGGCGGTGTCGGAGTCGGTGAAGTTCTCCGAGGCGACGATCCGGCCCTTGAGGTCGGGGTGCTCGGTGTCGGCGCCGGTGTCGAGGACGGCGACCTTGGTGCCGGTGCCGTCGAAGCCCGCGGCCCAGGCCTCGGGGGCGTGCACCTGCTTGGTCGAACGCTCCAGGGTGGCCTCGACCTTGCGGTCGAGCCAGAGCTTCTTCAGGCCGCCGGCGGAGCTGGCGGCGGGGCCGTTCATGTCGGCCCAGAAGGTGGCGGCCTGCTTCTTGTCGGCCTTGAGGGCGACTCCGTCGACGGCCTTGAGGACCTGGCCGCGCTGGGCGCCGCGCGGGGCGGCGGGGACGGAGCGGGCGAGGTCGGAGCCGTAGACCGCGATGAGGGGCAGCGTCGTCGTGCCCTCGTCGTCGTAGCCCTGCCGGACGAGACCGGTGACGTTGAAGAGTTCCTCGTCGACGCGGCCCGCGGCGAGGGCGGCGGTGGCGCCCTCCGGGTAGACGTACAGGTCCTGGCCCGAGCGGCGGGTCTGGACGAAGGGCACGGTGCCGTCCTCGCGGGGCAGCGCGGTGGCGGCCGGGTTCCCGCGGGCGTCGCGGGTGACCAGGACCCGGTCGCCGGTGACCAGCGTGACGGTGGCGGTCCGGTCGTCGGCGCGGGCTCCGTGGGCCTCGCTGCCGACCAGCGGTCGATCGCCGGTCGGGTCGTCCTGCGGCACGGCGGCCGTGGACGGCGCGACCGCGGTGACGGCCAGGACGGCGGCGGTCGCCGCCCCCAGGGCCGTACGCGAAATCGGGCGCATCGCTCTCCCCATCTGAATCCGGCACAAGCACGGGCAAAGGGCGCGTGGCCGGAGGCTGTTGGTGCTGCGGTGGCGCCACATTGGCAGAGGTGAGGGTGGTGCAGGGATGATGGGCGCGGCGGGAATGCGCCGTGGCCGATTCCCGCCAGGGTGCCAACGGAACGAAGGCGTCCGGTGAACGTCCGGGCAATGTCCGGGACGTCCCAGGACGTCCGGGGAGGGGTGGGGCAGCGATGCTGGGAGCGATAGGTCTCGACGAACGGCAGGAGTCCGCGTACCGCGCGCTGGTCGCGCTGGGCGCGGCCGAGGTGGCCGATCTGGCCCACCGGCTCGCGCTGCCGGAGTCGGACACCGAGCGGGCGCTGCGGCGCCTGGAGTCGCAGGGACTGGCAGCGCAGTCCTCGGCGCGGACCGGGCGGTGGGTCGCGGCGCCCCCGGGGGTGGCGCTGGGCGCGCTGCTGACCCAGCAGCGGCACGAGCTGGAGCAGGCGGAGCTGGCGGCGGCGCTGCTCGCGGAGGAGTACCGCGCGGAGGCGGCGGAGCCCGCCGTGCACGACCTGGTGGAGGTGGTGACCGGTGCGAGCGCGGTCACCCACCGCTTCCTGCAGCTCCAGCTGGGGGCGACGGAGGAGGTCTGCGCGCTGGTCACGGGCAAGCCGATCGCGGTGACCGGCATGGAGAACGACGCGGAGGAGCTGGCGGCCGTCCGGGGCGTGCGCTACCGGGTGGTGGTCGAGCGGGAGGTCCTGACGCTGCCCTCGGGGATCGTGGAGCTGTCGGCGGCGCTGGGCCGGGACGAGGAGATCCGGGTGGTGGACCGGGTGCCGACCAAGCTGGTGGTCGCGGACCGGGCGCTGGCGATGGTCCCGCTGACCGGCCGGGGCGCGGAGCCTGCGGCGCTCGTCGTGCACGCGAGCGGGCTCCTGGAGTCCCTGATGGGGCTCTTCGAGGCGGTCTGGCGCGAGGCGCTGCCGCTGCGGCTCGGCGCGAGCGCGCAGGTCACGGAGACGGAGGCGCCCGGCCCCGACGCGACGGACCTGGAGGTCCTCTCCCTGCTCCTGGCCGGGATGACGGACGCGAGCGTGGCCAAGCAGCTGGACCTGGGCCTGCGCACGGTGCAGCGCCGGGTGAAGGGCCTGATGGAGCTCTCGGGTGTGACGACCAGGCTCCAGCTGGGCTGGCACGCGTACGAGAAGGGCTGGGTGGCGCGCGGGTAGGCGCGGGGGCCCAGGCGCGGACGCGTGCCCCGTCCGTACGCCGCGACCTGCGAGGAGATCATGGGTCCTGCACGCTGGGCAGATGGGTGTGTGGCAGCTGTTGCTCGTCGCGATGGTGATGCTGCTCGGCCTTTTCGGCGTGCTGGCTCCGGGCGTGCCGGGGCCGTGGCTGGTGTGGGCGGCGATGCTCTGGTGGTCGCTGCACGAGCAGAGCGGGCTCGCCTGGATCCTGCTCGTCGCCTCGACCGCGCTGCTCCTGCTCACCCAGGTGGTCGTATGGCTGCTGCCGCAGCGCCGGATCCGGGGCGTCGGGATCACCCGGCGCATGGTGACGTACGCGGGTCTCGGCGCCTTCCTCGGCTTCTTCCTGGTGCCGGTGATCGGCGCGATCCCCGGCTTCATCGGCGGGATCTACCTCTCCGAGCGGCTCCGGCTCGGCGGCCACGGCCAGGCCAGGGCCTCCACGCGCACGGTGATGCGGGCGGCGGGGACGAGCATCCTCGTCGAACTGTTCGCCTGCCTGCTGATCGTCGGCGCGTGGGTGGGCGCGCTGATCTGGGGCTGATCCGGTGCTGATCCGCACGTGGTCCTAGGACCACGGCCCCGCACGGCCTCCGCCGCAGCGCCGATGTGCTCGGCGCACCCGCGCGCGATGCTGGCCGTATGAGGGATTTCGAGGGCTTCGGCGAGGCCGAACTCGCCTATCTCCGCACGCAGCGGCTCGCCCGGATGGCCACGGTCGACCCCGCGGGCCAGCCGCAGGCCAACCCGGTCGGCTTCTTCCCGCAGCCGGACGGCACCGTCCTGGTCGGCGGGCTCGCCATGGGCCGCACGAAGAAGTGGCGCAACCTGGTCGCCAACCCCAAGGTGGCCCTGGTCGTCGACGACCTCGCGAGCGTGCGGCCCTGGCGGGTGCGCGGGGTGGAGATCCGGGGCGAGGCCGAGCTGCTCGTCGGGCCGCACGAGCTGGGCCCGCACTTCAGCGAGGAGGTCATCCGGATCCACCCGCGCCGGATCCACAGCTAGGGGCTCCCGCCCGAGGAAGCCCCCGGCGAGGGTGCTACTTCGGAAGATCGATCTGGTACTTGATGAATCCGGTGTCGCGGGCGACCTTGTCGTACAGCGTGCGCGCGGTGGTGTTGGACGCCTGGGTGTTCCAGTAGACCCGGTCGCAGCCCTGCTCCGCCGCCCACTGGGCCACGGCGGCGATCAGGGCGCGCGCCACGCCCCGGCCGCGGGCCTCGGGGTCGGTGAAGAGGTCCTGGAGGTAGCAGACGTCGGGCCCCGAGGTGTTGGGGTGGACGAAGAAGTGGGTGAAGCCGACCAGCCGGCCGTCGAGCCGGGCCACGCGCGCGTGGACGCGGGTGCCGTCCTGGAAGGCCTGCCAGGCCCGCTCGTAGAGGGCGTCGGGCTCGCTGCGGCCGTAGAAGTCGATGTAGGCGCGGAAGAGCCGCTCCCAGGCGTCGCGGTCGTCGGGTCCGAGCAGGTCTGTGCTGATCATGGGCTCATTCTGCCGGTACGGGTCCGAGCTGCCGATACCGGTACGCGTACGAGCGCCAGGGCCGCCAGGCCGCGGAGCGAGCCCCGCCCCCGACGGCCGCGTCCCGGTCCGTGTCCGGGTCCACGTCGGGGTCCAGGTCCGCGTCCGGGTCCACGTCGGGGTCGCCGAGGGCCCGCATCCGGATGAGGGCGGCCCGGCGCGCGCCGACGCCGGGGACAGCGCGCAGGGCGTCCTCCGCCTCGTCGCGGTCGGCGCCCGGGTCGAGGCGGACCGCCCCGCCGGTGAGCGCCGCGGCGAGCGGACCGGCCTCGGGGTGGGCGAGGAGCGCGGCGGGCTCGGGGAAGAGGTGCGTGAGCATGCCGCAGGCGGCGTCCAGGGGCCTGCCGTGGGCCAGGACCAGGCGGGCCGCCTCCTCGGGACCGGTCACGGTCCGCAGCGCGAACTCCTCCGGGTCGGCCGCGCCCGGCGACCGCAGCCCCGGCCGCGCGGCGACCCGCTCGGCGAGCACCGGGTCGGGGCCCGCGCCGAGGTGCTCGGCGACGGCGTACGGGTCGGCGTCCAGGTCGAGGAGGCGGCGCAGCCGCTGCACGGCCGTGGTGAGGTCGCGCAGGTCGGTGAGGTGGATCCGGGCGTCGAGCCAGGCCCCGGCGGAGCGCTCGTCGACCGAGACGAGGCCGGTGCCGTACGGGAGGCGGAGCGTACGGCGGTAGGTACGGGCTCCGGAGTCGCCGAGCACCTCCTCGACACCGGGCAGGGCCTCGGCGGCGAGCAGGTCGAAGACCTCGCGGGCGGCGTACGGGCCCCGGTGGGCGAGCCGCAGCGGCACCCCGGCGGCGAGCGCGGTGCGGGGCCCGGCACCGGTGCCGGACTCGGCGCGCAGCTCGGTGGGCGTACGGGCGTAGACGCGGCGGATCGTGTCGTTGAACTGCCGCACGCTGGCGAAGCCGGACGCGAAGGCGATCTCGGTGACCGGCAGCCCGGTGGTCTGCAGGAGCAGCCGGGCGGTGTGCGCCCGCTGCGCGCGGGCGAGGGCGACGGGCCCCGCGCCCAGCTCGGCGGTGAGCTGGCGCTGCACCTGGCGGGCGCTGTAGCCGAGCCGCCCGGCGAGTCCGGGGACGCCCTCGCGGTCGACGACCCCGTCCCCGATCAGGCGCATGGCGCGGCCGACGACGTCGGCGCGGACGTTCCACTCGGCGGAGCCGGGCACGGCGTCCGGGCGGCAGCGCCGGCAGGCGCGGAAGCCGTGGCCCTGGGCGGCGGCGGCCGTCGGGAAGAAGGTGACGTTCTTCCGTTTGGGCGTGACGGCGGGGCAGCTCGGCCGGCAGTAGATGCCGGTCGTCGCGACGGCGAAGAAGAACGCGCCGTCGAAGCGGGCGTCCCTGCTGCTGACGGCCTCGTACCGCCGGTCCTCACCGGTGTCCCGTCGGCCGCCGTCCTGTGCCCTCTCGCTGTCCACGGTTCCAGTGTGCGCGAGCCCCCGGGGCGCGGCTGGCGGTTTTCGGACACCGCACTTCCCGGGGGTTCCCGTACCGGACCGCTCTCGTCACCAGCCGGAGTGCCGTGCGCGGCCGCCCGTGCCGCCGCGCTTGGCCTCCATCGCCGCGCGGCCCTCCGCGCCCTTGCGCTTCCAGTCCTTGAGGATCTCGGAGCGCAGGCGCGCGTCGGTCTTGGCGACGATCCGCTGGTTCTCGCGGAGGAGCTTGCGGTAGCTCTCCAGCCGGCGCACCGCGAGCGAGCCCTCCTCGACGGCCGCGGTCACGGCGCAGCCGGGCTCCGCCTCGTGGGCGCAGTCGTGGAAGCGGCACTCCTCGGCCAGGCTCTCGATCTCCGAGAAGACCTGGCCGACACCGGACTCGGCGTCCCAGAGCCCGACCCCGCGCAGACCGGGCGTGTCGATGAGGACACCGCCCGCGGGCAGCACGAGGAGGTTGCGCGTGGTCGTGGTGTGGCGGCCCTTGCCGTCCACGTCACGGGCGGCCTGGACGTCCATCACGTCCTCGCCGAGGAGCGTGTTGGCGAGCGTCGACTTGCCCGCGCCGGAGACGCCGAGCAGCACGCTCGTGCCGTCCGCGACGAGCGAGCGCAGGACGTCGACCCCCTCGCCGGTCGTGGAGCTGACGGGCAGCACCTGGACGCCCGGCGCGACGCTCTGCACGTCCTCGACGAGGTACGAGAGTCCGACCGGGTCGGGCACCAGGTCGGCCTTGCTGAGGACGACGAGCGGCTGGGCGCCGGACTCCCAGGCCAGGGCCAGGAAGCGCTCGATCCGGCCGAGGTCGAGCTCGACGGCGAGCGACACGGTGATGATCGCGTGGTCGACGTTGGCGGCGAGGATCTGGCCCTCGGACCGCTTGGAGGACGTGGACCGCGCGAACGCCGTGCGGCGCGGGAGGAGGTGCCGTACGTAACGGGGATCGCCGTCGCGGTCGACGGTGGCCCAGTCGCCCGTGCAGACGACCTTCAGCGGGTCCCGGGGCACGACGAACTCGGTGTCGGCCCGGAGGATGCCGATCGGGGTGACCAGGTCGCACTGGCCCCGGTCGACCCGCAGGACGCGGCCGGGCATGAGGTCCCACACTTCGTACGGGGCGAACGCGGCCTCCCAGCCCTCGTCCCAGCCGTACGGGGTGAGGTCGTGCGAGGTCGAATCCTGAAGAGAGGAGAAAGACAAGGGGTGACCCTTCACAAGGGTGGCCCCGGCACGCACCGCGCGGTCCAGAGCCTGGACGCGCGGAGAGAGTGAAGGAAGGTCAGCCGGAGGCCACGGAGGTGGTGTTGACGAGCTTCTGGATGAGGGCATTGCCCACCGTCATGACAGCCATCGGTCACACCTCCTGGATCCTTCTCCGTGGTCGCCGACGCGGCGACACCCGCGAAAGCCTTGGCGGCCCGCAGGAACGCCCTCACCCTAGCCCCACCTCCGACGACCGCGCGATCGATTTTCCGCACGGCCGCCGCACGGCCGTCGGTCGGGCCGTGACCCGCGTCCTCGACCCGCTGTGCGAACCCCGTGCCGGCCTCCTCTAGCCTTGGGGTCGAGAGCCGTGGGGGCCGGCTCGCTTCAGAACTCCCGTTCCGGTGCTCCGCCATGACCAGCGTGACGCACCGTGAGACCGGCCTCTCACCTGATCATCCGGAGTTCCTTTGAAGCACCTCGTCCCCCGTCGGCGCGGCCTCGCCCGCCTGGCCGCCGTGGCCACGACCGTCGCGCTCGCCGCCACGGTCACCGGACCCGCGGCCGCGGGCACCGCGACCGAACCGACGCCCACCGCGCCGGCCTACTACCTGAGCGGGATCCTCCCGTCGGGTCAGATGTACGTGTACATGCGGGACGGCAAGGGCGGCCTCGACCCCCGGTCGGGCGCCTACGTCTGGAAGGGGCTCACCACCGCCGTGCCGGTCGACCCCGACCTGACCGGGTACCAGGACGGCGCGTACCACGTGATGTCCGACGGGGTGGTCAACCAGTGGCGTGGCGGCAACCTCAAGCGCGTCGCCACCGGTTGGCAGCAGTACACCAGCGTCGTTTCGCCGGGCACCCTGGCCCGCGCCGCCCACCCCGACCTGCTGGCGCGTGACCGGCAGGGCGTCCTGTGGCGCATCCAGACCCGGGCGGACGGCACGCTGGCGCCGCGCGTGAGGATCGGCGCCGGCTGGAACGCGTACACCCAGATCGCCGGGGTCGGCGACTACACCGGCGACACCAGGCCGGACATCGTCGCCCGCGACAAGCAGGGCGTGCTCTGGCTGTACAAGGGCACGGGTGACGGGCGCGCACCGTTCGCCCCGCGCGCCCGGGTCGGCGCCGGCTGGAACATCTTCAACAGGCTGGTCGCCACCGGTGACGTCGACGCCGACCGCCGCAGCGACCTGCTCGCCCGCGACCCCAAGGGCGACCTGTGGCTGTACAAGGGCACGGGCAGCGCGGCGGCGCCGTTCAAGCCCCGCGTGAAGATCGGCTGGGGGTTCCAGGAGTACCGCGACCTCTTCTGAACCACGGGGGCGTAGGTCCCGCTGTTCAGACGACGACCACCTCGACCGAGGCGACGGTGTTGCAGCCGTAGCCCTGGGCGTTCCAGGGGGCGTGGTCCGGCTGGGTGGCGCCGTGGGAGTCGGTCGCCCGGGCGAGCAGGCGGTACCGGCCGGGGCGGCGCGGGGTCCACGGGTACGACCAGCCGGTCCAGGCGTACGGGCCGGTGGGCGGCTCCAGTGCGGCGTCGTGCCAGCCGGTATCGGGGTCGCCGTCCCCCGCGCCCGTGCCGTCCTCGTCCTCGGCCCTGACCTCGACGCGGCCGACGGCTCGCCCGCCGCCGGACCAGGCCCTGCCGCGGACGACGGTCTCCGTCCCGCGCCGCAGGTCCTCGTCCGGTTCGGGAGCGGTGATGAGCGACTTGACGCGGATCGCCCCGACGGGCCCGTCGGGGGTGCCGTCCGAGGCGATGTAGACGTACTCCTCGGCCTGGAAGACCCCGGTGAAGGGCGCCGTGACGGCCCGTGCCCCGACGAGCCACTTCACGTCGGCGACGGCGTACCGTCCGGGCACCACGAGCCGGACGGGGGCGCCGTGCCGGGGCGGGAGCGGTTCACCGTTGAGGTGTGTCGCGAGGAGCGTGTCGGGGTGCAGCGCCTCGGCGAGCGGGAGGGCGCGTTCGAAGGCGACCGGGCGCCCCCGGAACGAGCCCTCGTCGGCGCCGGTGAAGACGAACTCGACCGCGTCCGGGGCGATGCCGGCTCGTTCGGCGAGCAGGTGGAAGGGGACGCCCGCGAAGCGGGCGCAGCCGACCGCCCCGCGCTCCCAGGCCAGGCCGGGCGGGCGCGGGTTCATCAGGGCGCGGCCGTTGCCCGCGCACTCCAGGACGACGTCGAGTTCGCGCCGCGCGCCGCTGCCGAGCGCGATGAGCTGCTCGTAGTCGACCGTGAGCGGGGCGGTCACGGCGCCCTCGACGCACAGCCGCCACCGGGCGAGCTCCGGGCGCGGGACACCGAAGTGGTCCCGTACGAAGAGGGCGTCGGCGGGCGTCAGCGGATCGGCGAGCGCGCCCATCGGGGTCTGTGCGTTGTACGGCTCGGTGGTCACCGTCTCGGGCGCCCAGGCAGTGGCCCCGGGGCCGTGGGGAATCGCCGATGCGGTCATGCCGACACCTCCGTCGGGCGCGGTCCCGCTCTCAGCGTACGTCGGGCCCCCGGACCCCACCCTTCGGTCCGCGCGCGTCCGATTCGTACAAGACCCGGGCGCCCCGCCCCGCCTACCGTCGACCCATGAACACACCACGACTCGACGTCATCGGCCTGGTCGTCTCCGACATGGCGGCCTCGCTCGCCTTCTACCGGCGGCTCGGTCTCGACGTGCCGGCCGACGCGGACACGCAGCCGCATGTGGAGGCCGCGCTGCCCGGGGGGATGCGGATCGCGTGGGACACCGAGGAGGTCATCCGGTCCTTCGATCCCGAGTGGTCCCGTCCCGAGGGCGGTGACCGGATCGGGCTCGCGTTCCGCTGCGACGCACCCGCGGAGGTGGACGCCACGTTCGAGGCGCTGGTCGCCGCCGGGTACCGGGGGCACCTGAAGCCCTGGGACGCCGTGTGGGGCCAGCGCTACGCCGTCGTGCTCGACCCGGACGGCTGCGGGGTCTCCCTCTTCGCCCAGTCCGAGGCGTAGGCGGACAGCGTCGTCCCGGCCAGCGCCCTGGTCTCGCGGGCCAGGTGCGCCTGGTCGGCGCAGCCCGCGCGCAGGGCCGCCTCGGCGTACGGGACGCCCGCCCTGACCAGGGCGAGCGCGCGCTGCAGCCGCAGGATCCTGGCCAGCGTCTTGGGCCCGTAGCCGAACGCGTCGAGGGACCGCCGGTGCAGCTGCCGCGCGCCCAGGCCGACGGCGTCGGCGGTCTCGGCGACGGGCCGTCCGGCGGCGAGGCGCATGGCGACGGCGCGGATCAGCGGATCGGTGGCCGGAGCGTCCATCGCCCGGTCCACGGCGAGCGCCTCCAGCGCGCCGGCCAGGTCGGGCGCCGCGGCCACCCGCTCGGCGAGCCGCCGGGCCCGCGCCTCGCCCCAGAGCGCGCCGAGATCGACCCGCCGGTCCCGCAGGGCGCTCGCCGGGACGCCGAGCAGCGCGGGCGCGTCCCCGGGCGCGAAGCGCAGCCCCGCGTACCGGCCGGGGCCGCCCTCGGGGACGTACGCGCACGTGTCGGGGCCGGCGACGAACAGCCGGCCGTCGTGCCACAGCAGGTCCATGCAGCCGTCGGGCAGGACGGGCACCGACTCCTCGCCCACGGGTGAGGGCCCGATGCTCCAGACGACCGCGCCGTCGAGGCGCGCGGGACGTTCCTCGTACACGCCTCCGAGCCTAGTCCGGTCGGCAGACGGACGGGCCCTAGTCCTTCTCCCAGCCCGAGTGCAGACGCGACTTGACGTCGTCCGGGGGCAGGAAGCGGGACCAGCGTTCGGGGAACTCCGAGGGCATGTCGGGGTCGTCCTCGTCGACCTCCTCCGCCTCCGCGCGCAGCCGGGCGACGAGTTCGGCGGCCTGGGCGGCCCGCGCGCGGTCGGAGGCCTCGCGGGCGGCGGCGGTGGCGACGGAGGGCCAGACCCGGTCGATCGCCGCGTTCACCGCCGCGCCGACGAGCACGGCGAAGGCGGAGATGCCGATCCAGAGGAGGACGGCGATGGGGGCGGCGAGGGAGCCGTAGATGGTCGGGCCCTCGACCTGGCTGGTGAGGTAGATCCGCAGCAGAAAGCTGCCCAGCACCCACATCCCGAGCGCCACGAGCGAGCCCGGGATGTCCTCGATCCAGGGCGATCTGACGGGCACGGAGACGTGGTACAGCGTGGTGAGGAAGGCGATGGAGAGGAGGATGACGACGGGCCAGTAGAGGACGGAGACGACCTCGGTGCCCCAGGGGATCAGCTCCACCACCCGGTCGGGGCCGACCACGGCGAGCGGCAGCACGACCGCACCGATGAGCAGCGCCACGATGTAGAGCAGGAAGGCGAGCAGCCGGGTCTTGACGATGCCGCGGTGGCCGTCGAGCCCGTACATGACGGTGATGGTGTCGATGAAGACGTTCACGGCGCGGGAGCCCGACCACAGGGCGATGGCGAAGCCGAGCGAGACGAGTTCGGGGCGGGTGCCCTGGGTGACGTCGTCCAGGAGCGGCTTGGCGATGTCGCGGACGCCCCGGTCGGAGAGGACCGTTCCGGCGGCGTGGAGGATGTTCTCCTGGATGCTCGCGACGGTGTCGGTGTTGGTCCAGTCGTCGGCGTAGCCGAGGAGGGCGATCAGGCCGAGCAGCAGCGGGGGCAGCGACAGAAGGGTGAAGAACGCCGCTTCGGCGGCGAGGCCGAGGATGCGGTACTCGATGCACGAGTTGACGGTGTCCTTCAGGAGCAGCCACACCATCTTCCGCTTCGACACGTTGCGGTAGAGGACTCGGGCCCGGTGGAGTCTGTTCCCGGGCCGCCGCTCGGGTGTTTCGTTTGCTGCCTGCACCTCCTTACCGTATCGGCATGGCAGCCAGCACCCACACCGTGACCAATCAGCCTCCGCCCCTGGTGGGATACGACGTCTTCGCGGCGGACCGGGCGCTCACGGAGGCGGTGGAGCGCCATCTGGAGCCCCTCGGCCCGGAGGTCGCGGCCCTCGCGCGCGAGGAGCTCGGGGAGTTCGGCCGGGCGGCCGGTTCGGAGCAGGCGCGCGAGTGGGGGGAGCTGGCGAACACGTGTCCGCCACGGCTGCGGACGCACGACCGGTACGGGCACCGGATCGACGAGGTCGAGTTCCACCCGGCCTGGCACCGGCTCCTGGGCCGGGCGGTCGGCGCGGGGCTCACGAACGCGTGGGGCCGTCCGGGTGGGCACGTGCGGCGCGCGGCGGGCTTCTTCCTCGCCACGCAGACCGAGGCCGGGCACGGCTGCCCGGTGTCGATGACGCACTCCGCCGTGCCCGCGCTGCGGGCGGACCCGGAGCTGGCCGCCGTGTGGGCGCCGCTGCTGACCTCGCGGGTGTACGAGCAGGGGCTGCGGCCGCCGGCGGAGAAGGCCGGGGTGCTCTTCGGGATGGGGATGACGGAGAAGCAGGGCGGCAGCGACGTCCGGGCGAACACGACGGAGGCGCGTCCGCTGGCCGAGGACGGCGCGTACGTGCTCACCGGGCACAAGTGGTTCTGCTCGGCGCCGATGTCGGACGGCTTCCTGGTCCTGGCTCGGGCGCCGGGCGGCCTGAGCTGCTTCCTGGTGCCCCGGGTGCTGCCGGACGGGACGCGGAACGCGTTCGCGATCCAGCGGCTCAAGGACAAGCTCGGCAACCGGTCGAACGCCTCGGCCGAGGTCGAGTTCGACGGGACGACCTGGGCGCGCCGGGTCGGTGAGGAGGGCCGGGGGGTCCGCACCATCCTCGGGATGGTGGCGGCGACCCGGCTCGACTGCGTCCTGGGCTCGGCGGCGCTGATGCGGCAGGCGGTGGCGCAGGCCGTGCACCACACCGCGTACCGCAGGGCGTTCGGCGGGGTGCTGATCGAGAAGCCGCTGATGCGCAATGTGCTGGCCGACCTGGCGCTGGAGTCGGAGGCGGCGACGGTCCTCGGGATGCGGCTCGCGGCGGCGTACGACGCGGACACGGAGGCCGAGCGGGCGTTCCTGCGGATCGCGGTGCCGGTGGCGAAGTACTGGGTGACGAAGCGGTGTACGCCGACCGTGGCGGAGGCGCTGGAGTGCCTGGGCGGCAACGGCTACGTGGAGGAGTCGGGGATGCCCCGGCTGCTGCGGGAGTCGCCGCTCAACTCGATCTGGGAGGGCTCGGGCAACGTCCAGGCGCTCGACGTGCTGCGGGCGCTCCAGAACGAGCCGATGGCACTGAACGCGTTCCTGAGGGAGGTCGGGCAGGCGCGGGGCGCCGACCACCGCCTCGACGGGGCGATCCGGGACATGCTGGCCGAACTGGCCGACCTGGACGGGATCGAGGGCCGGGCGCGGCGGCTCGTGGAACGGATGGCCCTGGTGTTGCAGGGGGCGCTCCTGGTGCGCTGGGCGCCGTCCGAGGTGTCGGACGCTTTCTGTGCCTCACGGCTGGGCGGCGACTGGGGCACGGCGTTCGGGACGCTGCCCTCGACGCTCGATCTGGGAGCGGTGGTGGAGCGGGCCCGGGCGGAGGTCTGACGCCTCTCGGGCCCTCCAGGGGCACGAAAAAGCGGTGGGTGGTGCTGCGCCGACACGGCACCACCCTCCGCTCGCACCAGCTTCACGCACGAGAGCGGTTGCTACCAGAGTTGCAAAGGGTTGCAGGATTACCGGAATCGGGCTCTCCCGGCGAGCCCAGGACGGCACGATATGCATCCAGGCTCCGGAGTCCGGCAGAACCGATACAGCACCGATACGGCAGCGACGCGGCAGTGCGGGTGGCTGGGAGAGACCGATGAAGAACACTCAGCTGAACAACACGCGGCTCGACATGAAGCGACTGGCCGCCATGGACGCCGCTCAGGCGACCCGGCTGCTGCACCGGGTGCGGGACGAGACGCTGGCCGGCCGCACGCCGCCGATCGCTCCCCGGCCGGTCATCGACGCCTCCTGGCAGCGGATGTTCCGGCTCGGCCTCGACCCGGACCAGGGCACCAGCAGCGTGCTGCTCCAGCGCGACGAGCTGGAGCAGCGGCGCCGCACCACCGTCCTCGGCGAGGTGATGCGCACGCTGAGCACCATGCTCGCCGGGATCGCGGACGCCTCGATGCAGATCATGGTGGTCACCGACGAGCACGGCCGGGTGCTGTGGCGCGAGGGCAACCTCTCGGTGATGCGGCAGGCCAACGGCATCTGTCTGGAGGAGGGCGCGGCCTGGACCGAGCACACCACCGGGACGAACGCGGTGGGGACGGCGCTCGCGATGGGACGGGCCGTCCAGGTCCACTCGGCCGAGCACTACGTCCAGACGCTGCACAGCTGGACCTGCGCCGCGGCTCCGGTGCACGATCCGCGTGACCAGCGGCTGCTGGGGATCGTGGACGTCAGCGGTCCGGCGTCCGGTTTTCATCCGTCGACGCTCGCGCTCGTCGGCTCGGTGGCCCAGCTCGCCGAGGCGGAGATGCGCGACCGCCATCTGCGCTCGATCGAGCGGCTCCGGTCGGTGGCCGCGCCGATCCTGTGCCGGGTGGGCGGGCGCGCGGTCGCCGTGGACGCGCACGGCTGGACGGCGGCGGTCACCGGGCTCGCGCCGGTCGACCGGATCACGCTGCCGAAGTCCTTCCGGGCCGGGCGGGTGTGGCTGCCGTCGCTCGGGATGTGCGCGGTGGAGCCGCTGCCCGGTGGCTGGCTGCTCCGGATCGAGGACGAGAAGGGTGCGGGGGCGACGGCACCGGGCGGCGCGGAGGCGGCCGGCCGGGTGGTGCTCGACCTGAGCCGGCCACGTCGCTGGACGGTTGCCGTGTCCGGGGCGGCGGGCAGCTGGACCCAGGAGCTGAGCCCGCGCCACGCCGAGTTGCTGTACGTCCTGGCCCTGCACCGGGACGGGCGGTCGGCGGCGGAGCTGGCCGAGGACGTCTTCGGCGACCGGACGAGAACGGTGACGGTACGGGCGGAGATGTCGCGGATCCGCCGCAACCTGGCGAGCGTGCTGGCCCACCGCCCGTACCGCTTCAGCGAGGAGGTCGAGGTCGAGATCGTGGCCCCGGCCGACCCGGCGGACCTCCTGCCCCACTCGACGGCCCCGGCGGTGCGGTCGGCCCGGCCGGGCGGCGCGTAGCCGCGCCCCCGGTCCATCACTGTCCACCATCCGGACAGGCGGCGGAGGGGGCCCTTGGGGATCCCGGACCGGGCATGATGCGATGAGTCCATGAGCATCACTCTCACCACCTGGTCCCTCGAACAGACGTCGCCGTCCGACCTGCGCGCCTCGACCCCGCCGGAGGGGGACGACGTGACGGTCCGGCGCGCCGAGGTGCCCTCGCCCGAGTACAGCCGCTTCCTCTATACGGCGGTCGGTGGCGACATCCGCTGGAACGACCGGCTGTCGCTGACGTACAAGCAGTGGCAGGAGATCGTCGAGAAGCCGGGCGCCGAGATCTGGGTGGCGTACGACAAGGGGACGCCGGCCGGGTACGTGGAGCTGGACCCGCAGGACGACGGTGTCGTGGAGATCGTCTACTTCGGGCTGATCCCCGCGTTCCGGGGCCGCCGGATCGGCGGGCACCTCCTCTCGTACGGCGTCCAGCGCGCCTGGGACCTGGCCGAGCGCTGGCCGGGGCGGGAGGCGACCCGCCGGGTCTGGCTGCACACCTGCTCGCTGGACGGGCCGCACGCGATGGACAACTACCTGCGGCGGGGCTTCCGGCTCTTCGACACCAAGGTCGAGGAGGTCGAGGAGTCCGAGACCCCCGGCCCCTGGCCCGGCGCGCACGCCTGAGGACGCCTGAGCACGGCCGACCACTGCCGAGCACGGCAGACAACTGTCAACCACGGCAGACCACGGCCGGCCGCGTTCGAACGGTGGCCCGGGCCCGCGGGAGGGCGGCCCGGGCCCGACACGAGAGCGCCCCTGCGTGACCCACGACACACCATCTCGCCCAGCGAGACACTCTTGTCCACATAGCGGACGAAGCTGGACTGGGTCCAAAGTCCCGTGACACGCTTCCGTCATGTCTGGAACTGGAATTGCCTTGGTGAGTCGGCGGCACGTCGACCTCGGCCGCATGTCCAGCGCCATGTGTTCGGCGCGCTGAGCGAACCAGCACCGCCGCGAACACCTTTCAGACCGACCCTGCTGCGCACCGTCGCGCCATCCCCTGACCCACGTACGAGTGTGCAGGTCAGAGCCGCCCTCCCGCAGTCCCGAAGGACAAAACGCCATGGCCGCCACCCCGGAAAACCCCGCACCCGCCACGCCCCGCCGCAAGGTGAGCCGTCACCGTGGCGAGGGCCAGTGGGCCGTGGGGCACTTCACCCCGCTGAACGGCAATGAGCAGTTCAAGAAGGACGACGACGGTCTCAATGTGCGGACACGCATTGAGACGATCTACTCCAAGCGTGGATTCGACTCGATCGACCCCAACGACCTTCGGGGCCGCATGCGCTGGTGGGGTCTCTACACCCAGCGCAAGGAGGGCCTCGACGGCACCAAGACCGGTGTCCTGGAGCCGGAGGAGCTGGACGCGGAGTACTTCATGCTCCGGGTCCGCATCGACGGCGGCCGGCTGACCACCGAGCAGCTGCGGGTCATCGGCGAGATCTCGCAGGAGTTCGCGCGCGGCACGGCCGACATCACCGACCGCCAGAACGTCCAGTACCACTGGATCCGGATCGAGGACGTCCCGGAGATCTGGAACCGGCTGGAGGCGGTCGGCCTGTCGACCACCGAGGCCTGCGGTGACACCCCGCGTGTCATCCTCGGCTCGCCGGTCGCCGGCATCGCCGAGGACGAGATCATCGACGGCACCCCCGCCATCGACGAGATCTACCGGCGGATCGTGGGCAACAAGGACTTCTCCAACCTGCCCCGCAAGTTCAAGTCGGCCGTCTCCGGCTCGCCGCTGCTCGACGTGGCGCACGAGATCAACGACATCGCCTTCGTCGGCGTGAACCACCCCGAGCACGGCCCCGGCTTCGACGTCTGGGTCGGCGGCGGTCTCTCCACCAACCCCAAGCTCGGCGTCCGCCTCGGCACCTGGGTCTCCCTGGACGAGGTCCCCGACGTCTACACCGGCGTCATCTCGATCTTCCGCGACTACGGCTACCGCCGGCTGCGCACCCGCGCCCGGCTGAAGTTCCTCGTCGCCGACTGGGGCGCGGAGAAGTTCCGCCAGGTCCTGGAGGACGAGTACCTCGAGCGCAAGCTGACCGACGGCCCCGCGCCCGAGCAGCCGGCCGGCCAGTGGCGCGACCACATGGGCGTGCACCGTCAGAAGGACGGCCGCTTCTACGTGGGCTTCGCGCCCCGCGTCGGCCGGGTCGACGGCGCCACCCTGACCAAGATCGCCGACCTGGCCGAGCAGCACGGCTCGGCCCGGCTGCGGACCACCGCCGACCAGAAGATGATCCTGCTGGACGTCGAGGAGGCCCAGGTCGAGGCGGCGGTCGCCGCCCTGGAGGCGCTCGACCTGCAGGTGAACCCCTCTCCGTTCCGGCGCGGCACGATGGCCTGCACCGGCATCGAGTTCTGCAAGCTGGCGATCGTCGAGACCAAGGCGCGCGGCGCCTCCCTCATCGACGAACTCGAGCGCCGCATCCCCGAGTTCGACGAGCCGATCACCATCAACATCAACGGCTGCCCCAACGCCTGCGCCCGTATCCAGGTCGCGGACATCGGTCTCAAGGGCCAGCTGGTCCTGGACGACGAGGGCAACCGTGTCGAGGGCTACCAGGTCCACCTGGGCGGCGCCCTCGGCCTGGAGGCCGGGTTCGGCCGCAAGGTCCGTGGCCTGAAGGTCACCTCGGCCGAGCTGCCGGACTACGTCGAGCGGGTCCTCACGCGCTTCCAGGAGCAGCGCGAGGACGGCGAGCGCTTCGCCACCTGGGCGGCGCGCGCGTCGGAGGAGGCCCTCTCATGAGCGAGCGTGCCGCACCGTTCTACTGCCCGTACTGCGGCGACGAGGACCTGTTCCCGCACGAGCAGGGTCACGGGGCCTGGGAATGCCGGGCGTGCAGTCGAGCCTTCCAGCTGAAGTTCCTGGGGCTCCTCGCCCCGGGCACTTCGAGCAACCAAGCTGGAGGGGAAGAGATATGACGACGGCTCAGGCCATCACCGAGGACACCACGGACGCCGAACTGAAGGCGCTCGCCGAGCAGGCCGGGCGCGACCTGGAGGACGCCTCCGCGCTGGAGATCCTCCAGTGGGCGGCCCAGACCTTCGGCAAGCGGTTCTGCGTCACCTCCTCCATGGAGGACGCGGTCGTCGCCCACCTCGCCTCCCGGGCCATGCCCGGGGTCGACGTGGTCTTCCTCGACACCGGCTACCACTTCCCGGAGACCATCGGCACCCGTGACGCGGTCGACGCCGTCATGGACGTCCAGGTCATCACGCTGACCCCGCGTCAGACGGTGGCCGAGCAGGACGCCGAGTACGGCCCGAAGCTGCACGACCGCGACCCCGACCTCTGCTGCGCGCTGCGCAAGGTCGCACCGCTCGCGGACGGCCTCGGCGCGTACCGCGCCTGGGCGACGGGGCTGCGCCGCGACGAGTCCCCGACCAGGGCGAACACCCCGGTGGTCGGCTGGGACGAGAAGCGGCGGAAGGTCAAGGTCTCCCCCATCGCCCGCTGGACCCAGGACGACGTGGACACCTACGTCGCCCAGCACGGTGTCCTCACCAACCCGCTCCTCATGGACGGTTACGCCTCCGTCGGCTGCGCGCCCTGCACGCGCCGCGTCGAGGAGGGCGAGGACGCCCGGGCCGGACGCTGGGCCGGACGCGGCAAGACCGAATGCGGGCTGCACGGATGACGGCCGCTCAGGAACAGCAGGAACACCACCAGGACCATCAGGACCCCCAGGAGAATCACGTGACCGGTGCCACCATCTGGCTCACGGGCCTGCCCAGCGCCGGCAAGACGACGATCGCGTACGAGCTCGCCGGCACGCTGCGCGGCGAGGGCCACCGGGTCGAGGTGCTCGACGGCGACGAGATCCGCGAGTTCCTCTCCGCGGGCCTCGGCTTCAGCCGCGAGGACCGGCACACCAACGTGCAGCGGATCGGCTTCGTCGCCGAACTGCTCGCCTCGAACGGCGTGAAGGTGCTGGTCCCGGTCATCGCCCCGTACGAGGACAGCCGCGAGGCCGTCCGCAAGCGCCACCAGAGCGAGGGCACGGCGTACGTCGAGGTGCACGTCGCGACCCCGGTGGACGTGTGCTCCGTACGCGATGTGAAGGGGCTCTACGCCAAGCAGGCCGCGGGCGAGCTCAGCGGTCTGACCGGGGTCGACGACCCGTACGACGAGCCGCGCAACCCGGATCTGCGGATCGAGTCCCAGAACCAGACCGTGCAGGAGTCCGCGGCGCAGCTGTACGCGCTGCTCACCGAGAGGGGCCTGGCGTGACCACCACCGTCGCTCATGTTCATGAGGAGACCGACAGCCCGTTCGCGCTGTCGCACCTGGACTCGCTGGAGTCCGAGGCCGTGCACATCTTCCGTGAGGTGGCGGGTGAGTTCGAGCGGCCGGTGATCCTCTTCTCCGGTGGCAAGGACTCCATCGTCATGCTGCACCTGGCGCTGAAGGCGTTCGCGCCGGCGCCGGTGCCGTTCACGCTGCTGCACGTCGACACCGGGCACAACTTCCCCGAGGTCATCGAGTACCGCGACCGGGTCGTCGCCCAGCACGGGCTGCGGCTGCACGTGGCCTCCGTGCAGGAGTACATCGACGCCGGGAAGCTGCGCGAGCGTCCCGACGGGACGCGCAACCCGCTGCAGACGGTGCCGCTGACCGAGGCGATCCAGCAGCACCGTTTCGACGCGGTGTTCGGCGGCGGCCGGCGCGACGAGGAGAAGGCCCGCGCGAAGGAGCGGGTGTTCTCGCTCCGCGACGAGTTCTCGCAGTGGGACCCGCGCCGCCAGCGCCCCGAGCTGTGGCAGCTCTACAACGGCCGGCACGCCCCGGGTGAGCACGTCCGGGTCTTCCCGCTCTCCAACTGGACCGAGCTGGACGTCTGGCAGTACATCCAGCGCGAGAAGATCGAGCTCCCGGACATCTACTTCGCCCACGAGCGCGATGTGTTCGCCCGCAACGGCATGTGGCTGACGGCCGGCGAGTGGGGCGGCCCGAAGGAGTCCGAGACGGTCGAGAAGCGGCTGATCCGCTACCGCACCGTCGGTGACATGTCCTGCACCGGCGCCGTCGACTCCGACGCCACCACGCTGGACGCCGTCATCGCCGAGATCGCCGCCTCCCGGCTCACCGAGCGGGGCGCGACCCGCGCCGACGACAAGCTGTCCGAGGCCGCGATGGAAGACCGCAAGCGCGAAGGGTACTTCTAATGAGCACGTCCACCGAGCAGCCGGCCGCCGAGCTGGCCGCCACCACCCTGCTGCGTTTCGCCACCGCCGGCTCCGTCGACGACGGCAAGTCCACGCTGGTCGGCCGGCTCCTGCACGACTCCAAGTCGGTCCTCGCCGACCAGCTGGAGGCCGTCGAGCACGCCTCGCGCTCACGCGGTCAGGAGGCGCCCGACCTGGCGCTGCTGACCGACGGCCTGCGGGCCGAGCGGGAGCAGGGCATCACGATCGACGTCGCCTACCGCTACTTCGCGACCCCGCGCCGCCGGTTCATCCTGGCCGACACCCCCGGGCACGTGCAGTACACCCGGAACATGGTGACCGGCGCCTCCACCGCCGAGCTGGCCGTGGTCCTGGTCGACGCCCGCAACGGCGTGGTCGAGCAGACCCGCCGGCACGCGGCCGTCGCCGCGCTGCTGCGGGTGCCGCACGTGGTCCTCGCGGTCAACAAGATGGACCTCGTCGACTACGCGGAGCCCGTCTTCGCCGCGATCGCCGAGGAGTTCACGACGTACGCCTCCGAGCTCGGCGTCCCGGAGATCACCGCGATCCCGATCTCGGCGCTGGCCGGCGACAACGTGGTGGAGCCGTCGGCCAACATGGACTGGTACGGCGGCCCGACGGTCCTGGAGCACCTGGAGACCGTCCCGGTCAGCCACGACCTGACGGCCTGCCACGCGCGGTTCCCGGTCCAGTACGTCATCCGTCCGCAGACCGCCGAGCACCCGGACTACCGGGGCTACGCGGGCCAGATCGCGGCCGGCGCCTTCCGCGTCGGCGAGCAGGTCTCCGTGCTGCCGTCGGGGAAGACGTCCACGATCACCGCGATCGACGCGCTGGGCGAGTCGGTGGACATCGCCTGGGCCCCGCAGTCGGTCACGATCCGGCTGGCCGACGACATCGACATCTCGCGCGGCGACCTCCTCGCTCCGTCCGGCGACGCCCCGGCCACCAGCCAGGACGTCGAGGCGACGGTCTGCCATGTGGCGGACCAGCCGCTGAGCGTGGGCCAGCGGGTGCTGCTCAAGCACACCACCCGCACGGTCAAGGCGATCGTCAAGGAGATCCCGTCCAGGCTCACCCTGGACGACCTCTCCCAGCACCCCGAGCCGGGGCAGCTCGTCGCCAACGACATCGGCCGCGTGAAGGTGCGTACCGCCGAGCCGCTCGCGCTCGACTCGTACGCCGACTCGCGCCGTACCGGCTCGTTCCTGCTGATCGACCCGGCGGACGGCACCACGCTCGCGGCCGGCATGGCGGGCAAGTCCTTCGCCGACGCCAAGGCCGTGAAGGCCGGTTCGGACGCGGCGGACGCCGCGGACGACGAGGGCTGGGACTTCTGACATGACGTACGCCGACGTCTACGGCACCTTCGCCAAGGAGGGCGGCCGCGTGGGTTCCGGCGCCCTCGGCGCGGGCAGCGGGGGTGTCGCGCGATGTGCGTGCTGATTCCGGCGCGGCGCGTACGCGCCGCGATGCCGCTCCACCCGTACCACCACCGACATAGCCGAAGAAGCCTTCGAAGACCCTGAGGGGAACCACCGCCGTGCCTGCCTTCCGCACCACCCCGCGCCGCTCGATCACCGCTCTCGCGGCTCTGCCGCTGCTGATCGGCGCGCTCGCCTCGTGCGGGTACGGGTCGCAGGCGAAGGGCGACGAGCAGAGGCCGGCCGCCGTCGGTGCGAAGCTCTCCGCGGACACGGTCCGGGTCGGCTACTTCCCGAACCTGACCCACGCCACGGCGCTCGTGGGCGACCAGGAAGGCATCCTCCAGAAGGAGCTGGGCGGGACGCAGCTGAAGGTCTCCACCTTCAACGCCGGCCCGTCCGAGATCGAGGCACTGAACGCCGACTCCATCGACATCGGCTTCATCGGCCCCTCCCCCGCCATCAACGGCTACACCAAGTCCAAGGGCAAGAACCTCCGGATCGTGGGCGGTTCGGCGTCGGGCGGTGTGAAGCTGGTCGTGAACCCGACGAAGATCAAGACCCTGGACGATGTGCGGGGCAAGCGGATCGCCACCCCGCAGCTCGGCAACACCCAGGACGTCGCCTTCCTCAACTGGATCTCCGAAAAGGGCTGGAAGGTCGACGCCCAGTCCGGCAAGGGCGACGTCTCCGTCCTGCGCACCGACAACAAGGTCACCCCCGACGCCTACAAGTCCGGCTCCATCGACGGCGCCTGGGTCCCCGAACCGACGGCGTCGAAGCTCGTCAGCGAGGGCGCCAAGGTCCTCCTCGACGAGTCGTCGCTGTGGCCGGACAAGAAGTTCGTCATCACCAACATCATCGTCTCGCAGCGGTTCCTGGCCGAGCACCCCGACGTCGTCGAGGCCGTCCTGCGCGGTTCGTCGAGGACGAACGCGTGGATCAACGCCAACCCGGACAAGGCCAAGGCCTCGGCCAACGCCAAGCTGAAGGAACTCACCGGCAAGCCGCTCGGCGCCGAGGTCATCGACGCCGCCTGGCCCTCCATCCAGTTCACCGACGACCCGCTCGCCGCGACCCTCCGCGCCCAGGCGGACCACGCGGTGAAGGCCGGGCTCCTCAAGCAGCCGGATCTGAACGGCATCTACGACCTGGGGCCCCTCAACAAGGTCCTGACGGCCGCGGGCAGGTCCGCCGCCTCCGACGCCGGTCTCGGCGCCAAGTAACCGCACATCAGCCAGAGTTCAGGATTCCCAGGAGGTGACGACCATGGCAACGACCGCGACGCTCGCCAAGGCCGAGGACCGTGCGGCGGTGACGCACGCCGCCCGGCTCAGCCACGTCTCCAAGTCCTTCGGCGGGCCCGCAGGAGGGCAGCTCGTCCTCGACGACATCTCGCTCGATGTCGCCCCGGGCGAGTTCGTCACCCTGCTCGGCGCCTCCGGCTGTGGAAAGTCGACGCTGCTCAACCTGGTCGCCGGGCTCGACCGGCCCTCCGCCGGGTCCATCGAGACCCCCGGCGGCCGGCCCGCCCTGATGTTCCAGGAGCACGCCCTCTTCCCGTGGCTGACCGCGGGCAAGAACATCGAACTCGCCCTGCGGCTGCGCGGGGTGCCGAAGTCCGAGCGGCGCGCGGAGGCCGAGCGCCTGCTCGAACTGGTGCGGCTCTCGGACTCGTACCGCAAGCGGGTGCACGAGTTGTCCGGCGGCATGCGCCAGCGCGTCGCGCTGGCCCGTGCGCTCGCCCAGGACAGCGACCTGCTGCTGATGGACGAGCCCTTCGCGGCGCTCGACGCCATCACCCGGGACGTGCTGCACGACGAGCTGACCCGGATCTGGCGCGAGACGAAGCTCTCGGTGCTGTTCGTGACCCACAACGTGCGTGAGGCCGTGCGGCTGGCCGAGCGCGTGGTGCTGCTGTCGTCCCGGCCCGGCCGGATCGCCCGCGAGTGGACCATCGACATTCCGCAGCCGCGCCGTATCGAGGACGCCGCCGTGGCGGAACTGTCCATCGAGATCACCGAAGAACTGCGTGGGGAGATCCGCCGTCATGGCCAGCACTGAGACGACCACCGCGAAGGCCGCCAAGGCCGACGACCTGGCCGGTCTGGAGGCCGGCCTCGACGCGCTCGACGCGGTGCAGGTGCGCCGTACGCCGGTGCGCGAGGTCCTGGTGAAGAAGGTCCTGCCGCCGGTCCTCGCCGTGGTCCTCGTCGTCGCGGTCTGGCAGCTCCTGGTCGTCGCCGAGGTCACCGACGAGTCGAAGCTGCCCGCGCCGCTGGCGGTCTGGGACAGCCTGCAGACCATGTGGCTGGAGGGCACGCTCCTCGAAGTCCTCTGGACGAGCGTGTCGCGCGCGCTGCTGGGCTTCCTGATGGCGCTCGCCATCGGTACGCCGCTGGGCCTGCTGGTCGCCCGGGTGCGGTTCGTCCGCGCGGCGATCGGTCCGGTGCTCGCCGGCCTGCAGTCGCTGCCGTCGGTCGCCTGGGTGGCCCCGGCGGTGCTGTGGATCGGCCTGAACGACTCGATGATGTACGCGGTGATCCTGCTGGGCGCCGTCCCGTCGATCGCCAACGGCCTGGTGGCCGGCGTCGACCAGGTGCCGCCGCTGTTCCTGCGGGCCGGGCGGACGCTCGGCGCGACGGGCCTCAAGGGCGCCTGGCACATCGTGATGCCGGCCGCGCTGCCGGGCTACCTCGCGGGTCTGAAGCAGGGCTGGGCGTTCTCGTGGCGGTCCCTGATGGCGGCGGAGATCATCGCGTCCTCGCCGGATCTGGGCCTGGGCCTCGGCCAGTTGCTCGAGAACGGACGGAACAACTTCGACATGCCGGGCATCTTCCTGGCGATCATCCTGATCCTGCTGGTGGGCGTGGCCATCGACCTGCTGATCTTCAGCCCGCTGGAGCGCGCGGTGCTGCGCGGCCGCGGTCTGCTGGTGAAGGGCTGATCCGCGCCATGTCGTCCGAGGTCCTTCTCGTCGTCGCCCACGGCAGCCGCGATCCGCGGCACGCCGCGACCGTGCACGCCCTGGTGCGACGGGTGCGGTCGCTCCGTCCCGGACTGCGGGTGGAGACGGCGTTCCTGGACTTCAACCTGCCGTCCGTGCCCGGCACCCTCGACCGTCTCGCGGCCGAGGGCGTACGGGACGTGGTGGCCCTGCCGCTGCTCCTGACCCGCGCGTTCCACGCGAAGGCGGACATCCCGGCGGTCCTCAGGCAGGCCCCGCCGAGCCTGCGGATCCGCCAGGCGGAGGTCCTCGGCCCGTCCCCGCTGCTGATCGCGGCGCTGGAACGCCGCCTGTACGAGGCGGGCCTGACGCCGGGACTCGCCGCGGGGAGCGCCGCGTGGCGGCGGGCGGTCGACGAGATGAAGCGCTCGACCGGGGTCGTCCTGGCCTCGGCGGGCTCCACAGACCCGGAGGCGATCGCAGCGATCGCAGAAACGGCGCGGGAGCTGCGGCGCACCGGTTGGTGCTCCGTGCGGCCTGCGTTCGCCTCCGCATCTCTCCCGAGGACCGAGGACGCGGTCCGGGCGATGCGCGCCGACGGCCTGCGCCGGGTGGCGGTGGCCCCGTATGTCATCGCGCCCGGCCGCCTCCCGGACCGCATCGCGGCGGGCGCGGTCGAGGCCGACGTCCTGGCGGACGTCCTCGGCCCCTCGGAGGAGCTGGCCCGTCTGCTGCTCCAGCGCCACGACGCGTGCCGCACGGCGCAGCGGGTGGCCGTCGCCTGACGGCCCGGCCGCACCGCGGCCGCTGTGGTGACCGTCCTCACACGCGCGCGGGTGTCACACCCGGCGTCCCTCCGGTGTCTTCATGACAGGAGCGAGGGAAGGATCGTGAGGATGAAGACCGTCATCGTGTGCGTCTCCGTTTCGCACGGCAATACGCGTCGCGTCGCCGACACCATGGCCGAGGTCCTGGGCGCGAAGGTCGTGTCTCCCGAGGAGGCCGACCCGGCGGAGCTGGCCGCGGCCGACCTGGTGGGCTTCGGCTCGGGGGTCTTCTACGGCAGGCTCCATGCGCACCTGACCGACTTCGTGAAGGCGCTTCCCGCCGGGCGGGGCCGGGCGTTCGTGTTCGCGACCAACGGGCTGCCCCACCCGCCTCCGGCTCTGGTTGCCCGCCCGCTGGTCCGGCTCCTCGAAGGCAGGGGCTTCACGGTGGACGGGAGCTTCTCGTGCCGAGCGCTCGACACCTGGGCTCTCTTCAAGCTCGTCGGGGGCATCAACAAGCGGCGGCCGGACGGCGGAGACCTGGCCGCCGCGCGGGCGTTCGCCGAGCGGCTGCGGGACGGGCGGGCGGCCAGGGCCTGAAGAGGCCGCGCCCACCCGCCGCGTCCCGGGACCGCCTCACGCCTCGGCGCCGCTCTCCGTTCCGCGGTGCCCCGCCGCCCGTAGCGCGACGGCCGCCGCGAGCCCGGCGACCGAACCGACCGTCAGGGCGGCGGGAACGCCGTTGCCGAGGGTGCCGGAGAGCTGGAGGAGGTCCCAGCGCAGGCCCGTCCCGTTCGTCACCATCCCGAGGAGCTGGCTCGCGAACAGGCCGATGACCGTCGCGCAGACGGCGCCGATCGCCATGGCCGGGAACGTGGCGCGGGTGAGCAGGCCGGGGAGGGCGCGCAGGGACCACCACACCAGCACGAGCAGCAGTACGTCACCCGCCCGGTACAGGAGCCAGTCGCCGGTCGATCCGCCGGACGGGCCCACCCAGCCGCCGAGCAGCAGCCACTGGCGCAGCAGGTCGCCCGGTTCGGCGAGCGGCCCGCCGTCCGGCGAGATCATCTGGATCTGCGCGGCGACCGACTGGTAGGAGAGGACGATCAGGGACAGGGCCACGACGGCCGTCCCGACACTGGCCGCGAGGCGGGCGGCGCGCGCCGCGACGGGCCGGCGAGGCGCGGGATCCGCGCCCTTGCCGGCGACCCGCGCGACGAGGACGGTCACGGCCGCCGCCACCAGCGCGGCGAGGACGAGGACCTGCCGGCCCGAGCCGATCACGCTCGCCAGGTGCGGCAGGAAGCGGTAGCTCCCGCGCCCGTTCGCGGCGATCGACCACGGCGCGGAGACCGCCACCGCCAGCGTGCCGGCCACCACCCCCCAGGCCCACACGCCGAGCAGCGCGGCCGTTGTCCGCCCCCGTGTCGGCGGCAGCCTGCGGAGCAGCAGCAGCGCCCCGGGCAGGAAGAAGGCGAAGACCGCCGCGAACCGGATCTGCATGGCGGTGGTGTAGAGCGAGAGGTAGCGGCTGTTGTCGACGGAGGCGGTGTCCCCGATCCCGCCGGACACCTCGGCGCCGAGGCGGTACGCGTCGGGCGGGTCGTACGCCCAGGGGGCGAGCCAGTGCGTCAGTTCGGCGGCGGCCCGGCCGCCGATCGCGCTCGTGGTGCCCTGGAGGTGCAGCGCCTGCGTACTGGCCCCCGCCCACCACAGCAGCGCCGTGAGCAGGAGACCTCCCGCCAGTGCCGGTATCGCCGCTCGCCGGTATGTCATGTCCCGCCCCCGTCACTCGTCCGATCACAAGGAGGCTACGGCGTGTCGATCACGTACATGTCACGCCCTCCCCTCGCCTAGGCTCTTGATCATGACGGCGTATCAAGAAGCGGACGAGGAGACGGACTCGACGGCACGGCCCCGGCGGACGCGGAGACCCCTGCGCCTGGCGATCGGCGCGCTCGTGCTCGCGGTCCTCGCCGGCGGTGGTGTCTGGGTGTTCCAGGACGAGCTGTTCCGCCCGTTCGGCGACGCCCGCGCCTGCGAGGGCACCGAAGCCGCGCTGCCCGAGGTGATCGCGCCCGGGGGCACGCCGCTCCCCGACGATGCCTCCGAGGTCCACTACGCCGTCCGGAAGGGCCGCGCCCAGGTCTCCTTCCTGAGCGACCGGATCCCCGAGTACCTCGTGCGCGCGGGCATGCTCACCCCGGGCGAACCGCTCATCGACGAACGGAAGGACCCGAAGTACGCGCTCGGTGACGGCGAGGCCGAGCTGCCCACGGGACTGTGCGGCTCCCCGCTGTACGGCCCGGTCTGGTTCTACGGCGACGGTGACGGCTCCGTCGGGGTCGAGGTCGAGCGCTCGCCGGTCACCCGCGACCGCTTCCCCAGCCCGGCGCGCGCCGTCGTCACGTACTCCGTCCGCTGACCGCCGCGACACCGCCTCCGCCCGTCCCGTGCCGCTGGGGTAGCGTCCGACCGTGATCCCGGACACCTTCGCACTCGGCGGCGACCTTCCCGTACGGCGGCTCGGTTACGGCACCGCCCAGCTGACCGGCCCGGGCTACTGGGGCCCTCGCGGCGAGCGGGCGGACGCCGTGGCCGTGCTCCGGCGGGCCGTGGAGCGCGGGGTCACCCTGATCGACACGGCCGACAACTACGGCCCGGACCTCGCCGAGGAACTCGTCGCCGAGGCCCTCCACCCGTACCGGGACGGCCTGGTGATCGCCACCAAGGGCGGGGTCGTACGGACCGGTGACAGCGCCTGGCACATCGACGGGCGGCCGGAGCGGCTGCGCGCGATGTGCGAGGCGAGCCTGCGCCGGCTGCGTACCGACCGGATCGACGTGTACCAGCTCCACCGGCTCGACCCGCGGGTCCCGATGGCCGAGCAGCTCGGCGCGCTGGACGAGCTGCGCGCCGAGGGGAAGATCCGGCACGTCGGTCTGGACTCGGTCACCGCCGTCCAGCTCACCGAGGCGCTGGGCCTCACCTCCTCCATCGTGTCCGTGCAGAACCGTTTCAACCTGCTCGACCGGGAGTCGGCGGACGTCCTGGACCTGTGCGCCGCGCACGAGTTGGCGTTCCTGCCCTGGTTCCCGCTGGCCAACGGCGCCCTGACCGACGGGGCGGCGGACACTCTCGACGGCGTGGCCGGGCGGCACGGGGCGAGCCGGGGCCAGGTCGCCCTGGCCTGGCTGCTCCACCACTCCCCCGTCCTGCTGCCGACCCCCGGCACCGGCTCCCTCGCGCACCTGGAGGAGAACCTGGAGGCGGCGGAGGTACGCCTGGACGCCTCCGACGTCTCCCTACTGGACGCCCTGGCCGACGCCGCCTAGATCTGTCCGGGCGATCATGTGGCCGCTCCGTGCCCGGGTCGTTGTTGCGGGCATGGGACGGGGAGATCTGAGTGATGCCGAGCGGGAACGGTTGCGGCCGTTCCTGCCGGTGCTGGAAAGGATCCGCGTCCCGCGGGTCGGTCCGTACCTGCGACGCCGGGGCATCCGGCCCACGATCCCGGAGGTGGGCGTCCCGCAACCATCATCGACAGTTTTTCTTGTCACTCAAGACGGGCGACAGGTAATCTTGTCGCATGAACGATGTGATCCCGACCCCCGACAGGAACGACGAGAACTTCTGGACCACCGTGCTGACTCTGGTGGAGCCCGCCTGGTGTGAGCCCACCGAGGGCGACTCGTTCGCCATGGACGACAAGGTGCTGGAGGCGGTCCGGGTGCTGGCCGAGGGGATCTCGACCCGTGCTCTCGCCTATCGCGCCGCCGACAAGCCCTTCGACACCGCGCTCATGGCCGCTCCCGATGTGCAGCTGGCCATGCTGAGGTCGCTGTACGAAGCAAAACTGTCCGTCGACCGACTGGCCGAGAGCGCCGCCGTCGTCGCCGGCCGCAGCGGAGCCAACTACGCGCAGCTGGGCGCGGCCTGGGGCGGCATCAAGCGCCAGTCGGCCCGCCTCAAGTGGCCGCACGCAGTGGCCAAGAAGGCTGCCGGCGAGTCCGTCCCGCTTCAGTACGCGGGCGGCGCCGCCGTCATCCACCATGACCCGGATGCCGACGCCTGGTGGTTCACCGCCACCGCCGCGGACCAGCAGGAGAAGGAGTCCGAGGCCGTCCACGCCTCCTCCGCCGAGGCCATCGCCGGGGCGACCGAGTTCCTCTTGTCGCACACCCTTCCCGCCCGGCAGACGCAGGCCTGACCCCGCTGCCGCAGCTACGCGAAGCGTGGGAGCCGGCACGTTGAACATGAGCCCCTACGCGACCCAGCAATACACGCCCTGGTTCTGGCGCCAGGCACCGCTGACGAGAGCGCGACGAAGAACGGACAAGTCCTAGCTTTTCAGCACCACCAGCCGCTGGGTCGCCCGGGTCATCGCGACATAGCGGTCGACAGCGCCCTCGACGCCCTCGCCGAAGGCCTCCGGGTCGACGACCACGACCAGGTCGAACTCCAGGCCCTTCGCAAGACTCGGCGTCAACGACCGTACGCGCGCGGTCTCCTCGAAGGTCGGGTCGCCGATGACGCACGCGACGCCGTCGGCGTGGTCGGCCAGCCAGTCGTCGAGGACGGCGTCCCGGTCGGCGAGCGGGCCGTGGAGGACGGGGATGCCGTTGGAGCGGATGGAGGTCGGCACGTTGGCGTCCGGGATCGCGGCCCGGATGGCCGGCGCGGCCTCCGCCATGACCTCTTCCGGCGTGCGGTAGTTGAGGGAGAGCGAGGCCACCTCGATCCGGTCGAGCCCGATCCGCTTGAGCCGTTCCTCCCACGACTCGGTGAAGCCGTCCCTGGCCTGGGCCCGGTCGCCGACGACGGTGAAGGACCGGGACGGGCAGCGGAGCAGCAGCATCTGCCACTCGGCGTCGGTCAGCTCCTGCGCCTCGTCGACGACGATGTGCGCGAACGGGCCGTCGAGCGGGCGCTGTTCCGTGCCGGGCAGCGCGTCCTCGTCGATCAGGCTGTCCTGGAGGTCCCGCCCGCGCAGCATCGTCACGGCGCCCTCGCCGTCGGCGTCGGCGGCGACGACGTTCTCGATGACCCCGGCCATGCGCTCGCGTTCGGCGGCCACGGACGCCTCGTGCCGGCGCTTGCGCAGGGACGCCTTCGGGTCGCCGAGCCGCTGCCGGGCCGAGTCCAGGAGGGGCAGGTCGGAGACCGTCCAGGCCTGCGGGGCGTGCTTGCGCTGGAGCGTCCGCACCTCGTCGGGGCCGAGCCAGGGCGCGCACATCCGCAGGTAGGCGGGGACGGACCAGAGGTCGCCGACGAGGTCGGCGGCGTCGATCATCGGCCACGCGCGGTCGAGGGTCTCGACCAGCTCCTCGTCGTGGCGCAGCGACTGGCGGAACTGCTGCTCGGACGGGACGTCGCCGCTGTGCTTGTCCAGCAGGATCGTGACCAGCTCCTCCCAGATCTCCTCGCGGGCCTCGTTGTGCGGCGTGCTCGGCCCGGGCGCCCGGAACGCCTCGGCCCAGTCGTCGGCGGTCAGCCGGACGTCGGACCACGGGGTGGTGACGGTCATGCCCCGGGTGGGCGGCTCCTCGTAGAAGCGGACGGCCTTGTCGATCGCCCGCACCATGTCGGCGGAGGACTTCAGGCGGGCCACCTCCGGGTCGGTCTCGGGCGCGGCGCCGGCTCCCTCGGGGAGCAGGTCGCGCAGGGTGCAGGTCCGTACGCCCTCCTCGCCGAGGCTGGGCAGGACGTCCTCGACGTAGTTCAGGTAGGGCTGGTGCGGGCCGACGAAGAGCACACCGCCGCGTCGGTGGCCGAGGCGCGGGTCGGCGTACAGCAGGTACGCGGAGCGGTGCAGGGCCACGACGGTCTTGCCGGTGCCGGGGCCGCCGTCGACGACGAGGGCGCCCCGGGAGCCGGCCCGGATGACGGCGTCCTGGTCGGACTGGATGGTGGCGAGCACGTCGCGCATCCGGGACGAACGCTCCGCGCCCAGGCTGGCGACGAAGGCGGAGTGGTCGTCGAGCGCCGCGTGTCCCTCACGGCCGTCGGCGGTGAACACCTCGTCCCAGTAGTCGGTGATCCGGCCGCGGGTCCAGCGGTACCTGCGGCGGCTGGACAGACCCATGGGGTGGGCGTGGGTCGCCGCGAAGAACGGCTCGGCGGCCGGGGAGCGCCAGTCGAGGAGCAGCCGGCGGCCGGTGCTGTCGGTGAGCCCGAGGCGGCCGATGTAGACGGGCTCGGGGCTGTCGGCGAGGACGACGTGCCCGAGGCACAGGTCCAGGCCGAACCGGCGCAGGGTGCGCAGGCGGGCGGTGAGGCGGTGGATCTCCGTGTCGCGCTCCAGGGCCTCACGGCCGGCGCCGCCGGGCGCCTTCCGCGCGGAGTCGAGCTGCTCGGACAGCTCGGCGATCGTCCGGTCGAGGCAGTCCGCGACGGCCGCGAAGTGCTGCTCGTCGCCGGCGATCAGGGCCGGGGCGGCCTTGGAGGACAGTCGGTCGGAAAGGGCGAACGCGCTGGTGGTCAGGGGATTCATCTCCTCGGTGGTGCCACGGATTCGGGCCAAGGCCTGAGATTGTGCGGCACCACCGGGGCCTTGCCGCAAGGCCCCCCATGCGCTATACCTTAGGAGTGGAAAGGAGTGGGTACACCTCCTGACCCATCTCCTCACCCACCTGATGTGAACCCGCAGCGGCTCAGCCCCGGGTCATCTCCACCAGTTTCACCACGGTGTTCCAGTTGCGTGTCGTCGCCACGACGCCCTTGACGAGGGCGGGCCGGGCGAGTGCCTCGGCGAGCTTGGACCGGCCCAGGCCGTCGGGCGCGTAGAGGTAGAGCACGCGGTCCCCGAGTTTGAACTCCTCGGGCAGGAAGGCCTGCTGGTCGACCGGGGCGAAGCGTTCGGGCCCGACCGGTTCGGAGAAGTACGTGACGTGGAGCTGCTTGGCCTCCAGCTCGGCGGCCGGGAAGGGGCAGGCGTCGGCGACCGCCGCGAGATACCCGGCGGACCTGACGAGGCAGTCGACGCGGAAGCCGAAGCGCGCCTCGATCGCGTCCTCGATCGCGGAGGTCAGCTGGGCGTCGGCCGGCTCGTCCGCGTCGCTGGTGAAGACGGCGTTGCCGCTCTGCAGATACGTCCGGACGTCACGGAGCCCGAGCTCCTCCAGTACGGAACGGAGGTCCGCCATCGGGACCTTGCGATGTCCGCCCACGTTGATCCCGCGCAGCAGCGCGGCGTACGTCGTCGTCATGGGCACACCCTAGGGGGTGTCGCGTCGATCGGGCCGGAACAGGAAGCGGGGTCCGGTGCCGTGGATCGGACGCACTGAGGCGGCCGCCGTGCCCCGTGGGGGAGGGCACGGCGGCCGCCGGTTCAGCGGGGCTGGGCTACTCGACGATCTTGAGCAGCTTGTTGGCGGTGCCCCCGGTCGGGTTGCTGATCTTGTCCGGGGTGGCCCCGGAGACCAGGGCCTCGGCCACCTGGTCCGGCGTGGCGTCCTGGTGCGCCGCGAGGTAGACGGCGGCGGCGCCGACCACGTGCGGGGTGGCCATGGAGGTGCCGGAGATGGTCTTGGTGCCCTCGTCGCTGTCGTTCCACGCCGAGGTGATCTCCGAGCCCGGGGCGTAGAGGTCCACCACGGAGCCGAAGTTGGAGAAGCTGGACTGCTGGTCGTCCTCGGTCGAGGAGGCGACGGTGATCGCCTCCTGGACGCGGGAGGGGGAGCCCTCGCCGGCGTCGGAGGACTCGTTGCCGGCGGCGACACCGAAGGTGACGCCCGAGGCGATGGCCTTCTGGACGGCCTCGTCGAGGGCCGGGTCGGCACCTCCGCCGAGGCTCATGTTGGCGACGGACGGGCCCTGGTGGTTCTTGGTGACCCAGTCGATGCCCGCGACGACCTGCTCGGTGGTGCCGGAGCCCTGGTCGTCGAGGACACGCACGGCGACGATCTTCGCCTTCTTGGCGACACCGTGCGCCGCGCCCGCGATGGTGCCGGCGACGTGGGTGCCGTGGCCGTTGCCGTCGGAGGCGTCGTCGTCGTTGTCGACGGCGTCGAAGCCGGAGGTGGCGCGGCCCTCGAAGTCCTTGTGCGTGGTGCGGACTCCGGTGTCGATGACGTACGCGGTGACGCCCTCGCCGCCGTTGTCCGGGTAGGTGTACTTCTTGTCGCCCGCGGTCTCGGTCTGGTCGACCCGGTCGAGACCCCAGGACGGCGGGTTCTCCTGGGTCGCGTTGATGGTGAACTTCTTGTTCTGGACGACCTTGGCGACGGCCGGGTCGGCGGCGAGGCGCTTGGCCTCGGTCTCCGAAAGACCGTTCACCGAGAAGCCGTTGACGGCGGAGTCGTAGCTGCGGCGCAGGGTGCCGCCGTACTCCTCCGCGAGCTCGCCCTTGTCGGCCTTCTCGTCCAGCAGGACGATGTAGCTCCCCGCGACGGCACCTTCGACGCCGAGTCCGTGCACCGTTCCGAGGGCGGGCGTGGGGGCCGCGCCGGCGAACGGGCTCGTGAGGATGGTGGCTCCGGCCGCGGCAGCGATCGCGGTGGAGACGGCGACGATGAGCTTGGTCTTGCGGGCACGCTTGTGTATTGCCATGAAGAGGGGTCTCCTCGCCAGGATTTGTGGGGGGTTGAGCCTCCGAAAGGAAACCCTTCGGTGACTGCTCGAAAACCCTTGCCCATTGACGAGTGCAAATCAAGGCCTTCAGGCAGCTGTGACTTAAGCAACAAGCTTTCGTAACAATAAAGCCACGCATCCCTCCCAACTCCGGCACAACAAAAGGCCCCCGGGTACCCCCGGGGGCCATCTACGTGCGAAATCAGGGGAGTTCGGCCTCGATGAGGTCGGCCGCCCGGCGCGTTCCACCCTCGCGCGCCATCCGCTCCTGGACCTCCTTGGCGCGGACGGCCACCTCGGGGTCGTCCACGAGCGCGAACACGGACGCCCGCAGCAACTCGGCCGTGACCTCCGCCATCTCCAGGCGCCGGGCCACCCCGAGGGACTGGAGCATGTCGGCGTTGCCGAACTGGTCTGTGGCGAGCGGGACCGCGACCATCGGGGTCCCGGTGGCGAGCCCCTCCTGGCTGCCACCCGCGCCGGCATGGGTGATGAAGGCGTCCGCCTGCTTCAGGATGGCCAACTGCGGGACCCAGGAGTGCACTTCGACGTTGGCCGGAATCTCGCCGAGTTCGGCTGGGTCGACGAAGGCGCCGATCTGGAGCACGACGCGCCAGTCGGGCAGGTCCCCGAAGGCGGCCACGCAGGTGCGGTAGAAGTCCGGCAGCTTGGTGAAGGCCGAACCCATCGAGACGAGCAGCACCTTCTCGACCCCCTCGGGACGGTGCCACTCCCCCTGATCCGCGCGCTCGCCCTGGCACGCGCCGACGAAGGTGAAGACGGAGTCGTCGACCCGGTCGGCGTTCGGCTGGAGGGCGCTCGGGATGAGCGCGAGGGCGCGGCGGGGGCGGGCGACGAGGCGGTCGGGGTGGGTGTCCACGCCGTGTTCGGTGAGCCAGTTCTCGAAGCGGTCGTAGTACGCCTTGCCCCGCTCGGAGGCCTTCAGTTCGGCGAACATCGGCTCGGCGATCTCCTGCTCGTACCCCTCCCAGGGGACGAAATTCGGCCAGAGCCCCACGGTGGGGACGCCCCAGCGCCGGGCGAGCACGGGCGCCGGGTAGGCGGTGATGTCGTGCAGGACGAGGTCGGGCCGGTCGGCGTCGAAGGCCTCGGCCAGCTGGGGCAGCGCCTGGATCCCGTCGGCGAGGAACGGCTCGATGTGGTCGATCAGTTCGGTGCCCCAGGCGTCCGGGTCGTCGTCGGTGGGGAGCGTGGAGGTGTAGACGACGGGCGTGGCTCCGGTCGCGGCGACCTTCTCGGCGAAGGAGGCGGGGATGGCGTAGCTGACACGGTGGCCCCGGTCGACGAGCTCGCGGATCACTTCGAGGCTCGGGTTCACGTGCCCGTGGGCGGCGATGGAGAACATGGCGATATGAGCGGGGCGTGGCGTGGTGGTCATGCGCCCACATTAAGCGAGACGAGACGTCTCGTCCAGTCGGTTACGTGTGGTGGCCCGGCGGGGAGGTCGGTTACGGGTCATCCGCGCTGGTAGCGGGCGAGGACGAGGTTGCCGTCCTCCTCCAGGCGTGCACGCAGCTCCGCCGCGTCGATCGCCCCGCTGTAGTACTCCTGGTAGGCCGGGGTGGCCACCTTGTCCTTCCACTCGGGGTATCCGCGGACGGACTGCGCGGGCGCGGGCCGCAGGTGCGCGGCGACGGCGGCGCCGGTGGCCCAGCCGTCCTTCGCCGTGCGCAGGGACGGGTCCGCGAGCGCCGCGGTCCCGGTGGGCAGCATCCAGTCGCCGCGCGCGAGCCGGACCATGTTGGCCGGCTGGAGGAAGAAGTCGAGGAAGGCCGCCGCCTCCGTCTTGTGGCGGCTGTCCTCGGCGATGGAGAGCGTCTGGGGGCTGACGCCCTGGGCGAGCCCGTCCGCCCCGGCGGGCGCGGGCAGCACGATCCACTCGAAGCCCTTCGGCGCCTGCTGGGTGATCTGCTGGCGGTACGAGAACCCGAGCGGGACCATCGCGTACTTGCCGCCGAAGAACCCGGGCAGGGCGTCGGAGCCGCCGGTGCCGAGCGTGGAACGGGAGGCGCTGAGGTCGGTGTTGACCTGGTCGTGGATGGTGCCGGGGACCACGCCGTCCTGCTCGGTGAAGCGGATCGTCACCTTGCCGTCGGGGCCCCGGTGGAAGAGCTGTCCGCCGGCCGAGAGCCCGAGGTTGAGACTGACCGAGACCGGCTCCTTGAGCGGCCAGGCGACCGCGTACCTCCCCTCGCCCATCCTGGCCGTCAGGTCCTCGGTGATCTGCCGGAACTCCGGCCAGCTCCAGGGCTTCTCGGGGGTCGGGAGGCGAACCCCTGAGGACTCCAGGATCTGCTTGTTCGCCATGATCACGCGCGGTTCCTGAAGGAACGGCACACCGTAGATCCCGCCTCCGAATGTCGTGGTCTCCCAGCTGCGCGCCGGGATGTCGGCCTTCAGCCGCTCGGGCAGGAGGCCGGTCAGATCGGCGAGGTAGCCGCCGTAGGCGAAGTCGGCCAGGTCGTCGGAGGCGTCGTGGATGATGTCGGGCGCCTCACCGCCCTCGAAGGAGGTGAGGAGCTGGTCGTGGACGGAGTCCCAGCTGCCCTGGACGTAGTCGACCTGGATGTCCGGATGGGCCGCGTTCCACTCCGCGACCAGCTCCTTGTTGGCGTCGACGGACTCCTTCTGCCAGGCCAGGGACTGGAAGCGGAGCCGTACCGGGCCGCCGTCGGGTTCGTCCCCTGCCGAGCAGCCGGTGAGGAGCAGCGCGAGCGCCGCGCCGACGGCGGCGAACCTGCGTACCCGCATCAGGACTTCACCGCCCCGGCCAGCATGCCGCCCGTGATGCGTTTCTGGATGATCGCGAAGATGACGAGCGAGGGGATCGTGGCCAGGAACGCGGCCGCGGCCAGCGGTCCGAGGTCGGCGACGCCCTCCGCGCCGAGGAAGTGGGTCAGGACGACCGGCAAGGTCTGCTTCTCCGGGGTCTTGAGCAGGACGAGCGCGAAGAAGAACTCGTTCCACGCGGTGATGAAGGCGAAGAGCGCCGTGGCGACGATGCCCGGCGCGAGCAGCGGGGCGGTGACCGAGACGAGCGTACGGAGCTTCCCCGCTCCGTCGACGGCCGCGGCCTCCTCCAGCTCGGCCGGGACGGCCCGGACGTACCCCACGAGCATCCACAGCGCGAAGGGCAGCGACCAGACGACGTACACCATGACCAGGCCGAAGAGGCTGTTGATCAGGTGCAGGTACTTGAGGACGAGGAAGAGCGGGATGATCACGAGCACGAACGGGAACGCCTGGCTGATCACGACCCAGCCGGTGGCGGCGGTGGAGAGCCGGCCGCGGTGGCGGGCCATCACATAGGCCATGGGCGTGGCGATGACGACGGCGATCAGGGCCGCGGCGAACGCGGCGAGCAGGCTGTTCGCCGCGGCCTGGAGCAGCGGCTGCTCGTCGAAGGCCTGCCGGAAGTTGGCGAGGGTCGGGTCCTTCGGGATCCAGGTCGGGTGGAGCGAGCCGAGTTCGGTCGCCGGCTTGAAGGCGGTGGAGATCAGCCAGAGGAACGGGAAGGCGAGGAAGACCAGATACGCGAGGAGCGCGAGGTACTGGCCGACGCGCGCGGGTCGGCTCGCCCGCAGGGTGCTGCTCACCGGTCCTGGTCCCCCTTCAGCCGTCCGACGAGATAGAGGGCGAGGAGTACGGAGATGACGGCGACCATGACACAGCCCATGGCGGCGGCGTAGCCGAACTGCCCGTAGCGGAAGGCTTCTTCGTAGGCGAAGAGCATGGGCAGCCGGGTGCGGCCGCCGGGTCCGCCGTTGGTCAGGACGTAGACCAGGGCGAAGGAGTTGAAGTTCCAGATGAAGTTCAGTGCCGTGATGGCGAGGGCCACCGGCCTGAGCGCGGGCCAGGTGACGGTACGGAAGCGGCGCCAGGCGCCCGCGCCGTCGAGGGCGGCCGCCTCGTGGAGTTCGTGCGGGGTGTTCTGGAGCCCCGCGAGGAGGGCGACCGTGGTCTGCGGCATGCCCGCCCAGATGCCGACGACGATCACGGCGGGCAGCGCGGTCGCGAGCCCGGTGAGCCAGTCCCGCCCGTCGCCGAGGCCCAGGTCGCGGAGGGTCTCGTTGAGGATGCCCGCGTCCGGGTTGTAGACCAGGCGCCACATGATGCCGACGACGACCTCGGGCATGGCCCACGGGATGATCGCGAGCGCCCGGGCCAGCCAGCGGAAGCGGAGCTTCTCGTTGAGCAGCAACGCGAGGCCGAGGGCCAGCAGGAACTGGGGCACGGTGACGCCGACGGCCCAGAGCAGGCCGATCCGGAAGGAGTCCCAGAAGAGGGTGTCGTGCAGCAGGTCCTGGAAGTTGAGGGTGCCGACCCACTGGGTGGGCTGGGTGCGGCCGGACTGGGAGTCGGTGAAGGCGAGCGCGATGCCGTAGAGGAGGGGGCCGACGCTCAGGACCAGGATGGGGATGAGCGCGGGCAGCACCAGGAACCAGGCGCCGTGGTCCCGGACCGGGCCGGGTCTCCGGCCTGCGGCCGTCGCCCCTTCGGCCTGCTTCGTTGCGGTCGCCACTCCCACAGATCGACCCCTTATGCACCTGTTTTCCCATGCACCCCGGCCTCCGTCATGGTCCTGACGGTCCGTCGGTTCGTCAAGGCAAGCTGCGTGGATGCGAGACTTTGGCTGATTCGCACATGCATCGGGGCAGCTGGGAGAGACGGATGGACGAGGCGCGGGCACGGGAGATCCTGACGGCCGCGGGGCTGTCGACGGCCCGGGACGAGCGTGAGCCCGAGCCGCGGCTGCTCGCGCTCGGCGAGAACGCGGTCTTCGCCGTGGGCGAGCTCGTGGTGAAGATCGGCCGGGACCCGGAGCTGCTCCCCCGCGCCGAGCGGGAACTCGCGCTCGCCGCCTGGCTGGCCGAGACGGACATCCCGGCGGTACGGGCGGCGGAGCCGAAGCCCCGTCTGGTCGACGGCCACCCGGTCACGCTCTGGCACCGGCTGCCCGAGGCCGTGCGCCCCGCCGAGCCGCGCGATCTCGCACCGCTGCTGCGGCGGATCCACGCCCTGCCCGAGCCGACAGACTTCACGCTGCCACCCCGCGAGCTCCTGGGCGGCGTGGAGCGGTGGCTGCGGCTCGCCGGAGACGCCATCGACCCGGCCGACGCCGCCTTCCTGCGTGAGCGACGGGACGCCTTCGCCCCGGCCGCGGCGGCGCTCACCCCGCATCTGCCCCCGGGCCCCCTCCACGGCGACGCCCTCCCCCGGAACGTCCATGTCGGCCCCGAGGGGCCGGTCCTGGTCGATCTGGAGACCTTCTCCTCCGATCTGCGCGAACACGATCTGGTGGTCCTCGCCCTCTCCCGCGACCGGTACGGACTCGATCCCGCCGCCTACGACGCCTTCACCGAGGCGTACGGCTGGGACGTCCGCGCGTGGGACGGCTGCGCGGTGCTGCGCGGGGCCCGGGAGACCGCGAGCTGCGCCTGGGTGGCCCAGCACGCGCCGACGAACCCCAAGGCGCTGGCCGAATTCGAGCGCCGCGTCGCCTCGCTGCGGGAGGGTGATGCCACCGTGCGGTGGTACCCCTTCTGACACGCTGACGGGGTCGGTCGTACGAGTCCTGCGAAGTCCCACTCATGAACGGGGTGCTGTGATGCGCGTGGAACTGTCCGAGGTGACCCTCGACGTCGAGGTGAGCGGCGAGGGACCGGCCGTGCTGCTGGTGCACGGCTTCCCCGACAGCCACCATCTCTGGCGCCACCAGGTGCCGGCCCTGACCGCCGCCGGGTACAAGTGCGTCGCTCCGACCCTGCGGGGCTTCGGCTCCTCCGGCCGCCCGGAGGAGGGCGGCGGCTTCGAGGCGTACCACCCGGCCAAGCACGTCGGCGACCTGCTGGAGCTCCTGGGCCGTCTGGAGATCGACGGCCCGGTCCATGTCGTCGGGCACGACTGGGGCTCGGGCGTCGTCCAGGGCCTCGCCCAGTTCGCGCCCGAGCGGGTGGCGTCCCTGAGCATCCTGTCGGTGGGACACCTGTCGGCCGTCATGGACGCGGGCTTCGAGCAGAAGCAGCGGTCCTGGTACATGATCCTGTTCCAGTTCCCGGGGCTCGCCGAGGATTGGCTCGCCCGGGACGACTTCGCCAACCTCAGGGAGATGCTGACCGAGCACCCCGACGCGGAGGCGATCATCGAGCCTTTGCGGGCGCCGGGCGCTCTGACGGCGGCGCTGAACATCTACCGGGCGGGAGTCCCCACCGAGGTGCAGTTCGGCCCGGCCCTGCCCCTGCCGCCCCTGCCGGGCCCGGTCCTCGGCATCTGGTCGACCGGCGACCGCTTCATGACCGAGCGGTCCATGACCGGCACCGGCAAGCACGTGGACGGCACCTGGCGCTACGAGCGCGTGGAGCACGCGGGCCACTGGCTCCAGCTGGACCAGCCCGAGCGGATCAACACGCTGCTTCTGGACTTCCTGGCGGAGAACCCGATCGGCTGACCGGCCCCCGTGCGCGGACGGTCCGTCAGCGGGCCACCGGGGCGAGCTCCCGCAGCGGCCACGACGGGTCGACGACGGCGTCCGGGCTGCCCTTGCGGCGGAGGAAGGCCTGGAAGTCCTCGGCCCACGTGCGGTACCAGTCGATCTGACGGCCGTGCAGCTCGGCCGGGGTCAGTGCGGCGACCGACGCGTGCCGCTCGGCTATCGCGACGGCCACCCGCACGGCGGCCTCCGCGTCGGCGGACGCCTGGTGGGCCGCTTCGAGGACGACTCCGTACTCGGCGCAGACCGCCTCCAGGGTCCGCTTGCCCCTGCGGTACCGGTCGACGGCCCGGTCGATGGTGTACGGGTCGACGACCGGGCCTATCGGGGCGCCGCCGCGCCGCTCGCTCAACGACGGCAGCCCGTGGCGGCGCAGCTCGGCGGAGAGGAGCGTGAGGTCGAACGAGGCGTTGTACGCCACGATCGGGACGCCCTGGTCCCAGTACCCCGTCAGGGTCTCGGCGATCTCGTCGGCCACCTCGGCCACCGGCCGCCCCTCGGCGGCGGCCCGCTCGCTGCTGATGCCGTGGATCGCGGACGCCTGCTCCGGGATGCGGATGCCCGGGTCGGCGAGCCAGTCCCGGTGTCGCGTGACCCGTCCGTCCCCCGAGACGCCGACGATCGCGGCGGTCACGATCCGCGCCTCCAGCGGTTCCGTGCCGGTCGTCTCCAGGTCGAATCCGACCAGCGGTTCCCCGTGCCAAGCCATCGGGCCTCCTTACGTGATCTCCCCCGTGGTGCTGAACACCCTCGCACGCGCCACTGACAACGGACTCCCGCGGGCCGTCCCCGCCCCGTCGCGCGGCCGTCCCCCGGCCGCCGCCGGCCTCAGGAGACCGGGCGCGAGTCGAGCCAGACCGACTCGAACTCCTCCCTGTATGTCGAGAAAAGTCCGTATTCGCCGTCACGTGCCTGCTGTCCCGCACGCACCAGGTTCCGGCCGCCCCCGCGCAGCACGAGCACCGGCGCCTCCATGCCCCGCGCCTTCCGGAGGTACGACTGGATCACGGCGACCCCGTCCGGCCCGTCCCCGTCCACCAGGTACGCCGTGAAGCGCGGGGTCTCGTCGAAGACATGGATCTGGAAGGCGTCCGGGTCGCGCAGCCGGGACCGCACCCGCCGCATGTGGAGGATGTTCATCTCCACCGAGCGGCTCAGCTCGCCCTTCTTCAGCCCCAGTTCCCGCTCACGCCGCTTCACCGCGCTGCTCGCCGGGTTCAGGAACAGCAGGCGTATCCGGCAGCCGGACTCGGCGAGCCGCACGAGCCGCCGTCCGGAGAAGTTCTGCACGAGGAGGTTCAGGCCTATGCCCGTGGCGTCCAGGCGGCGGGCCCCGCCGAAGAGGTCCTCGGCCGGCAGCTGCCGCTGCAGCCGCACCCGGTCCGGGTGGACGGAGACGACGTCCGCGTACCGGTCGCCGACCAGGTCCTCGACCGCGTCGACCGGCAGCCGGTCGGCGGACGGCACGCCCGCGCCGCTGCCCAGGATCTCCAGGAGCCGGGCGGACGCGCGTTCGGACTGGGCGAGGACGGTGAGCGAGAGGGCCCGGTTGCGGGAGACGACGTTCCGCGTCACCTCCAGCTCGTCCAGGGCGAGCTCGACCTCGCGCCGGTCGTCGAAGTACGGCTCGAAGCACGGCCAGTGCTGCACCATCAGCTCCCGCAACTGCGGAAGCGTGAGGAAGCTGAGGACGTTGTCGTCGGCCGGGTCCAGGAGATAGCCCTTACGCCGCGACACCTCGCGGACGGCGACGGCCCGCTGCACCCACTCCTGCCCCGCGGGCCCGGCCGCGGCCACCACCCACTCCTCGCCATGCACCGGTTCGTACACCGGACGCAGGACGGCGGCCACCACCGCGCGCAGCCGCTGCTCGACGAGATTCAGCCAGATATAGGCCCGTCCGGCCCGCTGGGCGCGGGTGCGCACCTCGCTCCAGGCCTCGGCGCCCCAGTCGAGCTCTGCCCCGATCTCCATCGGCCTGGCGACGGAGACCGCGCCGGGCGGCACCTCCACGGGGTCGGGCGAGCCCCCCTCGTGACCCGCGTCACCTGGGGGCAGCTCCAGACCTCCCGAGCTCACCCGCGCACCGCCTTCTGCTCCTGGACGCCCGATCCGACCGTCTGTCAACGATCAAGGAAGGGTACTCCGCGAGCGGGAGCCGGTGCAGCAGGATCGACAGGCTGCTCGCTCAACTCCCCTGATTCCGAGTGCCGTTCCACGTGGCGAGATGGACCGGAGTGAGCGGATTCATAGCGGAAGCGTCCCTGGGTGCGGGCCGGAAGCCCACCCGGCGGGCGGCCGACGGCCGGCGTCGGGGTCCGGGCCCGGAAGGGAACACGATGTCGAGCCGTACGACAGGGTCGGCGGGCGTCCCTCCGTTGACGCGGCGGCCGGAACCGGACCCTCGCCCCGCGCCGGCTCGCCGCGCCCGGCGTGTCGGGTCGCTCGCACACCGCCCTCTTTCGGCAGGATCTGGCCGGAGTGCACCCCCACACCCGGATCAGAATGGAAGAGTCCTATCTATGCAGGTCTGGCCGGGACAGGCGTATCCCCTGGGCGCCACGTACGACGGCGCCGGAACCAACTTCGCGGTCTACTCCGAGGCCGCCCACAGGATCGAGCTGTGTCTGCTCCATGACGACGGCTCGGAGACAGCGGTGGAGCTGCGCGAGACGGACGCCTTCGTCCGGCACGCCTATCTGCCGGGAGTGATGCCGGGCCAGCGGTACGGATTCCGGGTCCACGGTCCGTACGCGCCGGAGCGCGGGCAGCGCTGCAACGCGGCGAAGCTGCTCCTCGACCCCTACGCGCGGGCCGTCTCGGGCTCGATCGAGTGGGGGGAGGCGGTGTACGGCTACCACTTCGGGCGGCCGGACTCGCGCAACGACCTCGACTCCGCTCCGCACACGATGACCTCGGTCGTGGTCAATCCGTACTTCGACTGGGGCGACGACCGGCGTCCGCGCACCGACTACCACCGCACGGTGATCTACGAGGCCCATGTGAAGGGCCTGACCATGCTCCACCCGGAGCTGCCGGAGGAGCTGCGCGGGACGTACGCGGGGCTCGCCCATCCGGCGGTGATCGGGCACCTGAAGGAACTGGGCGTCACGGCGCTCGAATTGATGCCGGTGCACCAGTTCGTGAACGACCACCGCCTGGTGGACGCGGGGCTCGCCAACTACTGGGGCTACAACACGATCGGCTTCTTCGCCCCGCACAACGCCTACGCCTCCTGGGGCGACCGGGGCCAGCAGGTCCTGGAGTTCAAGTCGGCGGTGCGGGCGCTGCACCAGGCGGGCATCGAGGTCATCCTCGACGTGGTCTACAACCACACGGCGGAAGGCAACCACCTGGGCCCGACGCTCTCCTTCCGGGGCCTGGACAACCCCTCGTACTACCGGCTCTCGAACGACCGCCGGTACTACACGGACACCACCGGCACCGGGAACTCGCTGCTCATGCGGTCCCCGCACGTGCTGCAGCTGATCATGGACAGCCTGCGGTACTGGGTGACGGAGATGCACGTCGACGGCTTCCGTTTCGACCTCGCGGCGACGCTGGCACGCCAGTTCCACGAGGTCGACCGGCTGTCGTCCTTCTTCGACCTGGTGCAGCAGGACCCGGTGGTCAGCCAGGTGAAGCTGATCGCCGAGCCGTGGGACGTCGGCGAGGGCGGCTACCAGGTGGGGAACTTCCCGCCGCTGTGGACCGAATGGAACGGCAAGTACCGGGACTGCGTACGGGACTTGTGGCGCGGTGAGCCGCGTACGCTCGCCGAGTTCGCCTCCCGGCTGACCGGCTCGTCCGACCTGTACCAGGACGACGGCCGCCGGCCGCTCGCCTCGGTCAACTTCGTGACCTGCCACGACGGTTTCACGCTGCGCGATCTCGTGTCGTACGACGGGAAGCACAACGAAGCGAACGGAGAGGGCAACCGGGACGGCGAGAGCCACAACCGGTCGTGGAACTGCGGGGCCGAGGGCGACACCGACGACATCGGGATCCGGGAGCTGCGGGCCCGCCAGATGCGGAACTTCCTCGCGACGCTGATGCTGTCGCAGGGCGTGCCGATGCTGAGCCACGGCGACGAGTTCGGCCGGACGCAGAGCGGCAACAACAACGCGTACTGCCAGGACAACGAGGTGGCGTGGGTGCGCTGGCCCGAGCCGGGCGCGTCGGAGGAGGGCACGCTCCTGGAGTTCACCCGGGCCATGGTGCGGCTGCGCCGGGACCACCCGGTCTTCCGGCGCCGCCGCTTCTTCCACGGGCGCCCGGTGGAGGGGACGCACGACGAGCTGACGGACATCGCCTGGTTCACACCGGAGGGCGAGGAGATGACGGCGCGGGACTGGCAGGCGGCGCACGCGCAGGCCCTGTCGGTCTTCCTCAACGGCAACGCGATCTCGGAGCCGGGACCGCAGGGGGAGCGGATCGGGGACGACTCGTTCCTGCTGATGTTCAACGCGTCCGCGCGGGAGCTGGAGTTCGCGGTCCCGATCAACCACGGGGAGAGCTGGCGGGTCGTGGTGGACACCTCCCACCCGGAGGGCATCCCTCCGCAGGAGGGTCCGAAGGTCGCGGCAGGCGAAAGGGTCTCCCTGGCTCCGCTGAGCCTGACGGTCCTCAGGCGGCCCGCCTGACCGCGACGCCCCGGCGGCGCGGCCGGGTGCGGACCGACCAGGAGAGGGCCGCGCAGAGCAGCGCCGCGACCACCGCCACGCCGAACGCGGCCGACGCCCCTCGGGTGTCGGCCAGGCGGCCGGACAGCGCGAGCGCGAGCGCCTGGCCGCCGACGACGCCGCTGGTGAGGAAGGCCATCGACTCGGCGAGCCGGGCGGCGGGCACGGTCCGCTCGGTGAGACCGAAGACGGTGATCAGATGCGGTGCGTACGCGGCACCCAGGACGACCACGACCACGTAGAGGCCCGGCAGCGAGTCCACGAACAGGAGCGGTACCGACAGCAGCACGAGCCCCGCCGTGGCCGCCCGCCAGCGGGTCCGCAGCCCGATCCGGGCCGGCAGCGCGGCCATCGAGAGGCCCACGGCGGCGCTCATCACGCCCATCGCCGCGTAGACGAGCCCCGCCTGCGCGGGCGCCCCGAGCTTCTCGGTCAGGGCGGTGATCCCGGCCTGCCAGGCTCCGAACATGGCCCCCTGGAGCACCATCGCGACCCGGAGGGCGTACGCGGAGCCCGGCAGCCGGCCTCGTTCGGCGGCGCCCGAACGGGTGGCGCCGGCGGGCGCCGACGGGTGCAGCGCGAACGCCGTGCCGCAGGTGGCGAGGAGGGCCGCCGCCGTCAGGAGGGCGGCCGCCGGATGGGCGAGGGCGGCGGCGAGGCCCACGAGTGCGGGACCCAGGACGAAGGAGACCTCGTCCAGGGTGCCCTCGAAGGAGAGGACCGTGCCGACCAGCCGGTCGTCCCCGCCGGAGCGCCGGGCCAGGGCCACCGAGCGGCTCCGGGCGAGCGGCCCGACCTGCGGGACGGTCGCCCCGGCGAGCGCGCCGAGGAGCATCAGCCAGCCGGTCTCCGCCCGCGCCGTCGCGGCCAGGACGAGCGCGACGACGGCCACCGCGTTGGCGAGGGACGCGGCCAGGACCACTCCGCGCTGCCCGCGCCGGTCCGCGAGCCGGCCGATGACGGGCCCGGCGACCGTCTGCCCCGCCGCGAGCGCCCCGCCCGCGAGCCCCGCCGTCGTCAGCGACCCGCTGGTCTCGGCGACCAGGAGCAGGCTGCCGAGCTGACACATGGCGGTGGGGAGCCGTCCCAGGAACGACACGACCGGGAGGACCGGTCCGAGCAGGGACAACGTGTCGCGATACATCCGGAGCATCGCCAGAACGTAACGCGATGCACCCGAACGGACGCATGAGGCGATGACACAGAAGGCGCCCGGCCGGGTACGTACGTTCGCATGACGCCCTCGCTCCCGGCCCCGCCGGCCGCCCGGACCGTGCCCACCGCCACCTATCGGCTCCAACTCCAGCCGGAGTTCCCGTTCTCGGCCGCCGAGCGGGCCGTCCCGTACCTCGCCGGGCTCGGGGTGTCCCATCTGCACCTCTCCCCCGTCCTGGAGGCCGTGCCCGGATCGACGCACGGGTACGACGTGACCGACCACCGTGCGGTCCGGGCCGAGCTGGGCGGGGAGGCGGGGCTGCGGGCGCTCGCCACGACCGCCCGTGCGCACGGCCTCGGCCTGGTCGTGGACCTGGTGCCGAACCACATGGCCGCCTCGCCCGTGCACAACCACGCGCTGCGCGCGGTGCTCCGGGACGGTCCCGACTCGCCCTACGCCCACTGGTTCGACGTCGACTGGGCGGCCGAGGACGGCAGGATGCTGCTGCCGGTGCTGCCGGCCCGGCTGCCGGAGGTACGGGAGCGGATGCGGGTCGCCGACGGCGCTCTGTGGGTGGACGGCCTCTCGCTCCCGCTCCGCGCGGGGACGGAGCGGCTGCCGCTGCCTGAGCTGCTCGACGCCCAGTGGTACCGGCTCGGCTGGTGGCGACTGGCCCGTACGGAGCTCAACTACCGTCGCTTCTTCACCATTTCGGAGCTGATCGGGGTCCGCGTGGAGGACCCCGAGGTCTTCGACGCGACGCACGGCACGATCGTGGAGCTGGTACGGGACGGGGTGATCGAGGGGTTGCGGATCGACCACCCGGACGGGCTCGCCGATCCCGAGGGGTATCTGGAACAGCTGCGGGAGGCGACGGGCGGCCGGTGTTGGACGGTCGTGGAGAAGATCCTCACCGGCGCGGAGCCGCTGCCGGCGAGCTGGCCCGTCGCGGGGACCACCGGCTACGACGCCCTGCGGCAGGTGGACGGCGTCTTCACGGACGCGGTCGGCGCCGACGAACTCGCGCATCTGTACCGGGAGTTCGTCGAGCGCGCCGGGGACAGGGGCGGCTCGTGGGAGGCGACCGCGCGCCGCGCCGCGTACGAGGTCGTGTCGCACGACCTCGCCGCCGAGACCGCCGCGCTGACCCGGCTGGCGGAGCGGATCTGCGCGGCGGATCCGGGGCTGCGCGACCACGCGCCCTGGGCGTTGCGGACGGCCGTGCGGGAACTCCTGGTCCGCGTGCCGGTCTACCGCTTCTACCGCACCGGCGACGAGGCGGTGCTGACGCCGGAGGCCGCGCGGGGCGCGAAGGCCGCCTTCGCCGTGGCGGAGGAGGCCTCGGCGGTCGACACCGTACGGGACCTGGCGCTCGGCCGGCTCGGCGACGGTCCCGAACACCGGGCGTTCCGGGCCAGGTTCGCGCAGACCTCCTCGGCGCTGCGCGCCAAGTCCGTGGAGGACACGGCCTTCTACCGCTACACCCCGCTCCTCTCGGCGAACGAGGTGGGCGGCGACCCGGGGCGTCCGGGCGTCGGGCCCGAGGAGTTCCACGCGTACTGCCTGCGGCTGTCCCGGGACTGGCCGGAGACCGGGACAGTGCTGTCCACGCACGACACCAAGCGCAGCGCTGACGTCCGCGCGGGGATCGCCGTGCTCGCCCAATGCCCGCAGGTGTGGCGGGAGTTGCTCGACGAGGTGGCGGGGGTCCCGGCGCCCGATCCGCATCTGGCGTGGACGGCGTGGCAGACCGCGTTCGGCTTCGGCACCCCGGACGCGGAGCGGATCGGACCGGCGGTGCTGAAGTCCGTACGGGAGGCGGGGCTGCACACGAGCTGGACCGAGCCCGACCCGGGGTACGAGCGGGCGGTGGCCGACTTCGTGGCCGCCGGACCGGGCCGGATCCCGCTGCGGGCGGCCTCGGAGGCGGCGTTCGCCCTGGAGCCGCACATCCGGACGCACATGCTGGGCGCGGCCCTGGTCCAGCTGACGATGCCGGGGGTGCCGGAGCTGTACCAGGGGACGGAGCGCGAGTACCGGGCGCTGGTCGACCCGGACAACCGGCGCCCTTTCAGGACCGGTTCCGGCGGTGCTGACGGTTCCGGCGGCGTCGACAGTTCCAGCCGTTCCGGCGGTCCTCACGACGACGAGAGGACGGCGCTGGTGCGGGCCGCGCTGGCGCTGCGGCGGCTGCGGCCCGAGGTGTTCGCCGCGCGGGACTCCTACGTCCCGCTGTCGGTGACCGGGGCCGCCGCGCAGCACTGCCTGGCCTTCGCGCGCGGGCGCGCGGGCGCCGCGCCCGAGGTGGTCACGGCGGTCACGCGGCTGTCGCTTCGGCTGGCGGAGGCGGGCGGCTGGCAGGACACCGAGCTGGTGCTGCCGCCGGGCCGCTGGGTCGATCTCCTCGACGGGGAGCGGGAGTTCGCGGGTGGCGCGGTGAAGCCCGTCGACCTGTTCGACGCGCGTCCGGTGGCGCTGCTCAGCCGCCCGGCCTGACCAGCAGGCTCCGCGGGGCGCGGGTGATCAGACCGGTCCGTTCGGGCCGGAAGCCGTCGGCGAGCCGGAGGCGGGGCATTGCGTCGAGGAGCGCCCGCAGGGCGTACTCGGCCTCGAGACCGGCGAGGAGGACGGCCGGGCAGGCGCCGCTGCCGTAGGTGAGCTGGCCGGGGTCGTCGCGCAGCGGGTCGTAGCGGTCGGGTTCGCGGAACCGCTCCGGGTCCCGGCACGCGGAGCCGATCAGCAGGGCGACGGGCTCCCCCGCCGGGATCGTGCCGCCGCTCACCCGCACCTCGGCGGCGGTGCGGCGCACGGCGATCTGGACGGGCGGGTCGCGGCGCAGCGACTCGGTCCAGGCGCGGGCGAGCCGTCCGGGGGGCGCGGTGTGGAGGTCCCGCGCGTGCTCCGGGTCGGTGAGCACGTTGGCGAGGAAGGAGGCGAGGGCCTTCTCCCGTACCGCGATCTGGCCGGTGCACTGGCCGGCGAGTGCGGCGGCGGCCCGGCCCCTGACCAGCCGCATCATGTCCCGGTAGGGCACGCCGAGGGCGGCGGCGACCGTGCCGGAGGGCAGCCAGTGGCAGAAGTCGGCGACCAGGTCGGCCTGGGGCCGGTCGGCGATCCGGCGGGCGAGGACGTGGGCGGTGCGCGCGGTGACGCTGCGCAGTTCGGCCTCGTCGACGTCGACGTGGGTGCGGGCGCAGGGCGGGTCGCCTGGGCGGTGGCCGTGGGTGAAGCGGGCGTCGGTGAGGGCGGTGGCCACGTCGGCGTACCGGCTGAGGACCCAGGCGCGCAGCAACGGGTCGTAGGTGAGCGGGAACTCCTCGCGCAGGACGCGGTGGACGCGGTGCGGGTACCGCGTGCCCCCGGGGTCGAGGGGGCTGGGGGCCACGGTCCGGGCGGGTGACCGTTCGGCGACCGGCCCGCTGCCCCAGAGCCGGCCGGCGGCGGCCGCCGCGGCGGCGAGGGTCGTGCGGGCGGGGGCACTCGGAGAGGGCCAGGACTCCATGGGCGGCAGGTCGGCCCAGCGGTCGGGGCGCGCGCCCGGCTTGGACTCGTCGCTCATCGCGCCCCCTGTCGGTCCGGCGTGCGGGTGTGCACCCACCTGATCACCGACCGGGGTACGTCGCAGCCCGCGTACCGCCGAACGGGTGAAGCGGCCGACGGCGGCCGAACCGCGCACCGACGCTTGACCTCAACATAAGTCGAGGTTCTACGGTACGGACACCGGGACACCGACCGGGATCCACCGCGGTACCCACAGGGGGAACTTCGATGACCACGAACCAGCACCTCTCCGACGCCGAACTCGCCGCCCAGCCGGCCGCGTACTGGACGGGAATGGCCTACGAGGCCCTGATCGCCTTCACGCGCGCCCGTCAGGCGGAACTCGGGTTCACCCAGCCCCAGTACTGGCTGCTGCGCAATCTCTCGAAGGACGACCTCTCGCCGGACGGAGCGGGCATGACCGTGGCGGAGCTCCAGCGGGCGATGCGCTCCTACCTCAGGCACGAGGACGACCTGGCGGCGGAGTCGCGCGGACTCGTCGAGCGCGGATGGCTGACCCGCGACGCCGACGACCGCCTCTGGATCACTCCCGAGGGCGACGAGGCGCGTGCCGCCTTCAAGCGGCACGCCCCGTCGATCCGCGCCCGGATCCACGAGGGGATCACGGACGCGGACTACGTGACGACGCTGAAGGTCCTCCAGCGCATGCTCCGGAACGTGGGCGGACCGACCCCCGCCTGACGCCCCGGGAAGGGTCGGGTTCAGACGAGGAGCGTCCGGCCGGCCGGCGCCTGCTCCTGCACGTGAAGCGGCGTCGGCCCGGTCGCCGTCGGCCGGTGCGGCCACCAGGCGCGGTCACCCAGGAGGGCGAGCGCCGAGGGGAGGATCACCGCGCGCAGCACGATCGCGTCGAACAGGACCGCGACCGTCAGGCCCACCGCCAGCTGCTTCATCTCGATCCGGTCGATGAAGAGGAAGCTCACGAAGACCGACACCATGATCACCGCCGCGCTCGTCACCACGCTCGCCGAGCCCGCGATCCCGTCGACCACCGCCTCCCGCGTCGGCACCCCACGCCGTACGGCCTCGCGGATGCGGCTGACCACGAAGATCTGGTAGTCGGTGGAGAGCCCGACCAGGATCGCGAAGACCATCAGCGGCATGCGGGAGCCGACGAAGCCCAGGGACTCGAAGCCCAGCAGGCCCTCCGCCCACGTCCCCTGGAAGACCAGGGTGAGCACGCCCCAGGCCACCATGACCGCGGCCAGGTTGAGGACCGTGCCGAGCACCGCGAGGACCACCGAGCGGAACGCCACGTACATGATCGCCAGGCTCGCGAGGGAGACGAAGAGGACCACCCACGGCAGCCGCCGCTCCTGGTGGGCCGCGTAGTCCGCGCCGGCCGCGATCTCGCCCGAGACCGCCCGTTCGAGCCCCCGCGTCCCCTCGACCGCCGCGGGCAGCAGCACCTCGCGCACCCGCTCCAGGGAGCGCGCGGCCTCCGGAGAGTTCGCCGCGTACGGGACGGGCAGCGCGAGCAGCGCCGTGCGCCCGTCCTCGGCGACCCGCACCACCGGCGCCGTGTCCTGGGCGAACAGCGCGTCACCCCGCGTCGCCGCCGCCAACTTCCGCAGCGGGGCCGCCGGATCCTCGCCCCGTACGAGCACGAGATGCGCGGCCCCCTCGGACGGGAAGGCCGCCACGAGCCGGTCGTACGCCGCCACGGCCGGGACGCTGTCGGGGAACGTCTCCTTGCCCTCCGTACCGAGCCGCATCCCGAGCGCGGGAGCGGCGAGCGCGACCGTCGCCGCGACACCGGCCAGCAGCGCCACGAGCGGCCGGCGCACCACCGGCCCCAACAGCAGCGCCCACACGCGCCCCTCACCACGCCCTCCCCCGCCCACTCCGCCGCGCCCCGGCCGCGCGGCGCGTCGACGGGCC
>NZ_JBEZNQ010000042.1:0-75944 GCF_040653315.1 Streptomyces sp. NPDC047981
GCTATCGAGACGCTCCGGCGCCTTGCGATGCACCGCACCAGACGCCGCGGCCTGTCCGGCCCTGATCCACCGGACAGGCCCTAGGGCCTTTCGTTTGGATCATGCCGGGCTCGCGGGGTCTGGCACCGCTCCCCCAAGCTCTTCGAGCAGGGGGTACCCCGCTCCCTGATCCGGCCTGATCCAGACGAAAGGCCCATGCCGCGGCCCGCAGCCGCCCCAGCGGGGAAAATGCCTGGTCGGAGCCGGGATCTCGGACCATACTCGGACGTGTGTTCCTGACGATCAGCACTACCGGCACCCCCGAGCGTCCCGCGACCGACCTGGGCTTCCTGCTGCACAAGCATCCCGACAACGCGCAGACGTTCTCGACCTCGCACGGCACGGCGCACGTCCTCTACCCCGAGGCGACCGCCGAGCGGTGCACGGCCGCCCTCCTCCTGGAGATCGACCCCGTGGGTCTGGTGCGGCGCGGCAAGGGCAAGGGCCGGGGCGGCGCCCCCGACTCCGCGCTCGCGCAGTACGTGAACGACCGGCCCTACGCCGCGTCCTCGCTGCTCGCCGTCGCCCTCGCCACCGTCTTCAAGAGCGCCCTTCACGGCGCCTGCAAGGCGATGCCCGAGCGGGCCGCCGCGCCGCTGCCGCTGCGCGTCGAGGTCCCCGCGCTCCCCGCCCGCGGCGGCGCCGACCTGGTCCGCAAGCTGTTCGGGCCCCTCGGCTGGGACACCGTCGAGGCGGAGCCGGTGGCGCTCGACACCGCGTTCCCCGAGTGGGGCGACTCGCGCTACGTCCACCTCGTCCTCGAAGGGGAGCTGCGGCTCGCCGACGCGCTCAACCAGCTGTACGTCCTGCTGCCCGTCCTCGACGACGCCAAGCACTACTGGATCTCGCCCGACGAGGTCGACAAGCTGCTGCGCGCCGGCGACGGCTGGCTCGCCGACCACCCCGAGCAGAAGCTGATCACCAGCCGCTACCTCTCCCGCCGCTGGGGCCTGACCCGCGACGCCATGGAGCGCCTGGAACTCGTCCGCCTCGCCGAGGCGGACGGGCTCGACGTCGAGGACGTCGACAACGCCGTCGACGAGACGACCGACACCGAGGAGCGGCCGGTACCGCTCGCCGAGCAGCGCCGGGACGCGATCCTCGCCGCGCTGCGCGCGGCCGACGCCACCCGGGTGCTCGATCTCGGCTGCGGACAGGGCCAGTTGGTGCAGGCGCTGCTCAAGGACACGCGCTTCACCGACATCGTCGGCGTCGACGTGTCCGTACGCGCCCTGACGGTCGCCGGGCGGCGGCTGCGGCTCGACCGGCTCGGCGAGCGGCAGGCCGGCCGGGTGAAGCTGATCCAGGGCTCGCTCGCGTACACCGACAAGCGGCTCACCGGCTACGACGCGGCGGTCCTCAGCGAGGTCATCGAGCACCTCGACCTGCCGAGGCTGCCCGCGCTCGAATACGCCGTGTTCGGCTCGGCGCGCCCCCGTACGGTCCTCGTGACCACGCCGAACGTCGAGTACAACGTCCGCTGGGAGTCCCTCCCGGCCGGGCACGTCCGGCACAGCGACCACCGCTTCGAGTGGACCCGCGACGAGTTCCGCGCCTGGGCGGGACGCGTCGCCGAACAGTACGGATACGGAGTCCGGTTCACCCCCGTGGGCCCCGACGACCCCGAGGTCGGCCCGCCGACCCAGATGGCGGTCTTCACCCAGCAGACCGACGCGACCGACGCGACCCCGAAGGAGGAGCAGGCATGACCAGCACCGACACCACCCGCACGCTGCCCGTCACCGACCTGTCCCTCGTGGTCCTGATCGGCGCCAGCGGCTCCGGCAAGTCCACGTTCGCGCGCCGCCACTTCAGGCCCACCGAGGTCATCTCCTCCGACTTCTGCCGGGGCCTGGTCGCCGACGACGAGAACGACCAGAGCGCGAGCCGGGACGCCTTCGACGTCCTGCACTACATCGCCGGCAAGCGTCTGGAGGCGGGACGGCTGACCGTCGTCGACGCCACCAACGTCCAGCAGGAGGCCCGGCGTCAGCTCGTCCAGCTGGCCCGGCAGTACGACGTGCTCCCGATCGCGATCGTCCTCGACCTGCCCGAGGAGGTCTGCCAGGCGCGGAACGCGGACCGCCCCGACCGCGCCGACATGCCCCGGCACGTCGTCCAGCGCCACCGCCGCGAGCTGCGGCGCTCGCTGCGCGGCCTGGAGCGCGAGGGCTTCCGCAAGGTGCACGTCCTGCGCAGCGTCGAGGAGGTGGAGGCGGCCGAGGTCGTCCTGGAGAAGCGGTTCAACGACCTGCGCCACCTCACCGGACCCTTCGACATCATCGGTGACATCCACGGTTGCCGCTCCGAGCTGGAGACCCTGCTCGGCAGGCTCGGCTACGTCGACGGCCACCACCCCGAGGGCCGTACGGCCGTCTTCGTCGGCGACCTCGTCGACCGCGGCCCGGACAGCCCGGGCGTGCTGCGCCGGGTGATGTCCATGGTCGCGGCCGGGGACGCGCTCTGCGTGCCCGGCAACCACGAGAACAAGCTCGGCCGCTGGCTCAAGGGCCGCAAGGTCCAGGAGACCCACGGACTCGGCGAGACCATCGAGCAACTGGGCCGGGAGAGCGAGGAGTTCCGCGCCGAGGTGGGCGCGTTCATCGACGGGCTCGTCAGCCACTACGTCCTCGACGAGGGCCGGCTGGTGGTCTGCCACGCCGGTCTGCCGGAGAAGTACCACGGCCGGACCTCCGGCCGGGTGCGCTCGCACGCGCTGTACGGGGACACGACCGGGGAGACCGACGAGTTCGGCCTGCCGGTGCGCTACCCGTGGGCGGAGGAGTACCGCGGCCGGGCCACCGTCGTCTACGGCCACACGCCCGTCCCGAACACCTCGTGGGTCAACAACACCATCTGCCTCGACACGGGCGCCGTCTTCGGCGGGAAGATGACCGCGCTGCGCTGGCCGGAGCGCGAACTCGTCGACGTACCGGCGGAGAAGGTCTGGTACGAGCCCGCCCGGCCGCTCACCACGGACGCGCCCGGTGGTCACGAGGGCAGGCCGCTCGACCTCGCCGACGTGCACGGACGCCGGATCGTGGAGACCCGGCAGATGGGCAATGTCTCCGTGCGCGAGGAGAACGCGGCGGCGGCCCTGGAGGTCATGAGCCGGTTCGCGGTCGACCCGCGCCTGCTCGCCTACCTGCCGCCGACCATGGCACCGACCGCGACCTCGAAGCGGGAGGGCTACCTGGAGCACCCGGCCGAGGCGTTCGCGCACTACAAGGCGGACGGGGTCGAGTGGGTGGTGTGCGAGGAGAAGCACATGGGCTCGCGTGCCGTGGCGCTGGTCTGCCGCGACGCGGACGCGGCCCGCGAGCGCTTCGGGGTCACCGGAGTGACCGGCGCCCTGCACACCCGTACCGGACGGCCCTTCTTCGACGACGAGGCGGTCACCGAGGAGGTCCTCGCGCGGTTGCGGGCGGCGATCACCGCCGCCGGGCTCTGGGAGAGCCTCGACACGGACTGGCTGCTGCTCGACGGCGAGCTCATGCCGTGGTCGCTGAAGTCGGCCGGGCTGCTGCGTTCGCAGTACGCGGCCGTCGGCGCGGCCTCCCGCGCGGTCTTCCCGGGCGCGCTCGGCGCACTGGAGCAGGCGGCGGCGCGCAGGGTCGCGGGCGTGGACGCGCTGCTGGCCAAGCAGCGTGAACGGGCGGCGGACGCCGAGGCGTTCACGGAGGCGTACCGGCGCTACTGCTGGCCGACCCAGGGCCTCGAAGGGGTGCGCTTCGCCCCGTTCCAGATCCTGGGCGCGCGGGATCGCGCGCTGACGGCCGTGCCGCACGACGAGCAGCTCGGGTGGCTCGACCGCCTGGTCGACGCCGACCCGACGGGCCTGCTCCAGGTCACCCGCAGGCTCGTCGTCGACACGGGGGACGAGGAGTCGGTCAGGGCCGGGGTCGAGTGGTGGCTGGAGATGACGGCCGCCGGTGGCGAGGGCATGGTCGTCAAGCCGCTCGCCGCGCTCGTCCGGGGCGCCGACGGCCGGCTCGTCCAGCCGGGCGTGAAGGTCCGAGGCCGCGAGTACCTGCGGATCATCTACGGGCCGGAGTACACCCGCCCGGAGAACCTGGAGCGGCTGCGCAACCGCTTCCTCGGCCACAAGCGCTCGCTGGCGCTGCGCGAGTACGCGCTCGGCCTGGAGGCGGTGGAGCGGCTGGCCGGGGGCGAGCCGCTCTGGCGGGTCCACGAGGCCGTGTTCGCGGTGCTCGCCCTGGAGTCGGAGCCGGTGGATCCGCGTCTGTGAGGTGAGAACCACGCACGAGCCGCCCGGCTCCGTCAGGATGGGCGCATGGGATTCCATGTCGATTCCGAGACCGGGCGGCTCCGCCGCGTCATACTGCACCGGCCCGATCTGGAGCTGAAGCGGCTGACACCCTCCAACAAGGACGCTCTCCTCTTCGACGACGTGCTCTGGGTGCGCCGCGCCCGCCAGGAGCACGACGGGTTCGCCGACGTGCTGCGCGAGCGGGACATCGAGGTCCATCTCTTCGGGGATCTCCTCGCCGAGTCCCTCGAACTGCCCGCCGCCCGCAAGCTCGTCCTCGACCGGGTCTTCGACGAGAAGGAGTACGGCCCGCTCGCCGCCGACCACCTCCGCGCGGCCTTCGACTCGCTGGACGCCGTCGCCCTCGGGGAGGCGCTCGTCGGGGGCATGACGAAGCGCGAGTTCCTGGCCGCGCACCGGGAGCCCACCTCGGTCCGGTTCCACGCGATGGACCTGGACGACTTCATCCTCGGCCCGCTCCCGAACCACATCTTCACCCGGGACACCTCCGCCTGGATCTACGACGGGGTCTCCATCAACGCGATGCGCTGGCCCGCCCGGCAGCGCGAGACCGTCCACTTCGAGGCGATCTACAAGCACCACCCGCTCTTCGCGGGCCCGGAGGCGGGCAGCTTCCACCTCTGGTCCGAGGGCCAGGCCGACTACCCGTCCACGATCGAGGGCGGCGACGTCCTCGTCATCGGCAACGGAGCGGTCCTGATCGGCATGAGCGAGCGGACCACCCCGCAGGCGGTGGAGATGCTGGCCCGGGGGATGTTCGCGGCCGGCTCGGCCCGGACGATCATCGCCCTCGACATGCCGAAGCGGCGCGCCTTCATGCACCTCGACACGGTGATGACGATGGTCGACCAGGACACCTTCACCCAGTACGCGGGGCTCGGCATGCTCCGCTCGTACACCATCGAACCGGGCGACGAGGGGCAGTCCCTGCGGGTCACCGACCATCCGCCCGAGCAGATGCACAGCGCGATCGCCGCGGCGCTCGGCCTCCAGGACATCCGGGTCCTCACGGCGACGCAGGACGTCCACGCGGCGGAGCGCGAGCAGTGGGACGACGGCTGCAACGTCCTCGCCGTCGAGCCGGGGGTGGTCGTGGCGTACGAGCGGAACGCGACCACCAACACCCACCTGCGCAAGCAGGGCATCGAGGTGATCGAGATCCCGGGCAGCGAGCTGGGCCGGGGGCGCGGCGGCCCGCGCTGTATGAGCTGCCCGGTGGAGCGCGACGCCGTGTGAGGAACGGTCGGGGACGACGAGTGTGCGGCGTCACTGTATAGCCATACTGATATACGTATACACTTCCAGTCGCTGACTTGTTCGCCGTCCCCGACCGTATTCCAGGAGCGCCCCATGGCCACCGACCTCATCGGCCGCCACTTCCTCAAGGAGCTGGACTTCTCCGCCGAGGAGTTCCGTGGTCTCGTCGACCTGGCCGCCGAGTTGAAGGCGGCCAAGAAGGCGGGCGTCGAGGTCCAGCGGCTGCGGGGCCGGAACATCGCCCTGATCTTCGAGAAGACCTCGACCCGGACCCGTTGCGCCTTCGAGGTCGCCGCCGCCGACCAGGGCGCCTCCACCACCTACCTGGACCCCTCCGGCTCGCAGATCGGCCACAAGGAGTCGGTCAAGGACACCGCCCGGGTCCTCGGCCGGATGTTCGACGCCATCGAGTACCGGGGGGACAGCCACTCGAAGGTCGAGGACTTCGCCACGCACGCGGGCGTGCCCGTGTTCAACGGTCTGACGGACGACTGGCACCCCACCCAGATGCTCGCGGACGTCCTCACCATGACCGAGCACACGGACAAGCCGCTCGACGAGGTCGCCTTCGCCTACCTCGGCGACGCGCGCCTGAACATGGGCAACTCCTACCTCGTGACCGGCGCCCTCCTCGGCATGGACGTCCGGATCGTGGCCCCGAAGGCGTACTGGCCGGGCGAGGCGGTCGTCGCCTCGGCGCGCGCCCTCGCGGAGACCAGCGGCGCGAAGATCACCCTGACCGAGGACGTCGGCGAGGGGGTCAGGGGCGCCGACTTCGTCGCCACCGACGTCTGGGTCTCGATGGGGGAGCCCAAGGAGGTCTGGGACGAGCGGATCGCGCACCTCCTGCCGTACGCCGTGACCATGGACGTGCTGCGCGCCACCGGCAACCCGGCCGTGAAGTTCCTGCACTGCCTGCCGGCCTTCCACGATCTCGGCACGGCCGTCGGCCGCGACATCCACGCCCGGCACGGGCTGACCGAGCTGGAGGTCTCGGACGAGGTCTTCGAGTCGGCGCACTCGGTCGTCTTCGACGAGGCCGAGAACCGGATGCACACCATCAAGGCGGTCCTCGTCGCCACGATGGCAGGCGACCTCGGGTAGCCGCATACGGGGCACCTCGGATAGCGATACGCCCGATTGGGTGTATATGCGATCCCATGGTTACCATCGGATCGATCGGTGGGGTTCGGGCTCACAAGCCCGGACCCCACTCGCGCGTCCACACCCCGGACGCCCTGCTCGACCAGAGATGAGAACCCCCGCATGTCCCCGTCCGCGCCGCGGATCAAATCCCCCCAGCAGCTGATCGCCGAATCCGGCGCGGACCTCGAAGGCCACGGCCTCAAGCGCACCATGAGCCTCTTCCAGCTCGTGTGCTTCGGCATCGGCGCGATCGTCGGCACCGGGATCTTCGTCGGCCTCTCCGACAGCGTCGCCGAGGCGGGCCCCGCCGTCGTCGTCTCCTTCGTCCTGGCCGCGATCACCTGCGTCTTCACCGCCTTCTCCTTCGCGGAGCTGGGCGGCGCGATCCCCGTCTCCGGGTCCTCCTACTCCTTCGCGTACGCGAGCCTCGGCGAGCGGGTCGCGTTCCTCGTCGGCTGGTGCCTGCTCCTGGAGTACGGCGTCTCGGTCTCCGCGGTCGCGGTCGGCTGGAGCCAGTACCTGAACGAACTCCTGGACAGCCTCGTCGGGCTCCAGCTGCCGCAGGCGCTCTCCGCGGGACCCGGCGACGGCGGCGTGGTCAACCTGCCCGCCGTGGTGGTCATCGCCCTCGCCGCCGTGCTCCTCGTGCGCGGCGTCCGGGAGAGCGCCCGGGCGACGGCCGCGATGGCCGTCCTCAAGCTCGGCATCCTGGTCCTGTTCTGCGCGATCGGCTTCAGCGCCTTCCAGGACGGCAACCTCGCGCCGTTCGCCACCCACGGCGCCGCGGGGATCACCGCGGGCGCGTCCGTGGCGTTCTTCTCGTACATCGGTTTCGACGCCATCACCACCGCAGGCGAGGAGGTCAAGAACCCCCGCCGCAACATCCCCATCGCGATCCTCGTCTGCATCGGGGTCGTCACCCTGCTCTACTGCGCGGTGGCGCTCTCCGCGATCGGCGCGCTCGGCGCCGACGCCGTCGCCGACAAGCCGGCCGCGCTCTCCCTCGTCGTCGACCAGGTCACCGGGTCCTCGATCGGTGGCGGGATCATCGCCTTCGGCGCCGTCGTCGCGATCGCCTCCGTCGTCCTCGCGGTCATGTACGGGCAGACCCGCATCCTCATGTCGATGTCCCGGGACGGGCTCGTCCCCCGGGTCTTCGAGCGGGTCTCGCCGAAGAGCGCGACCCCCGTCGCCAACACCTGGATCGTGGCCGCCGTCTTCGCGGTCCCGGCCGCCTTCGCCTCGCTCGACGTGGTGGTCGGCCTGACGACCATCGGCACGCTCGCCGTCATGGCCGTCGTCAACATCGCCGTGATCGCGCTGCGCCGTCGTGACCCGGAACTGCCGCGCTCCTTCCGGGTGCCGTTCTACCCGGTGAGCCCGATCCTCGGCGTCGGCTTCTGCCTGTACCTGATCTGGGGCACCGGCTGGTCGACCTGGCTGCAGTTCGTGGTCTTCCTGGCCGTCGGAGCGCTCGTCTACGCGTTCTACGGGCGCCGCAACTCGCGGCTCGCCGCGACCGCCCCGGTGGCGGTCACCGCTCCCGCGGACGGCGCTGCCTCGGCACCGCGGGAAGGGTGAACCAGACCGCCTTGCCTTGCGCGGTGGGGCGGTGGCCGCAGTCGCCGGCGAGCGCGCGGATGAGGAGCAGTCCGCGCCCGTGCTCCTGCGACGGGTCGGGCCACTCGCAGGGGCCGGGGCCGATCAGCTCGCCCGGCCCCGCCGGTCGCCGGTCGTGCACCTCGACCTGACAGCCGCCCGGCAGCAGCTCGACGACCAGCTCGATCGGATCCCCGGGGGCCGTGTGCTCGACGGCGTTGGCGACCAGCTCGGCGGTGAGCAGTTCGGCGGTGTCGCTGTCGGCGGGCGCGGCCAGGTCGGTGAGCGCGGCGCGGACCAGGGCCCTGGCCATCGGCACGGCGGCGGTGGTGTGCGGAAGCTCGACGCGCCAGGAGGTGGGGCTGGTGGCGTCGGTGGCGTCGGCCATGGCGGGGCTCCCTTCGCCGAGGGCAGGTGAGGGGGAGGGGGGACGTGCCCGGACACGTCCGGCTTTCCACCTTACGAAGCGTGCGGGCCGATTCCATGGGCACCCCCTCCTTGGTGGCGGGGACCAGTGCCTCCAAGGTGCCGGGACCTTCGTACCTCCGCGATATCGCGCACTCGTGACGGTGGTCACAATGCAGTGATACGCTCCGGGGAGGAGGAAGGGAGGGCGTCCCCCATGAGCCCCTTTACCGGCTCCGCACCCCGTACCGAGCGCTGGCGCCATCTGCGGCTGACCGTCGACGACGGCGTCGCCACCGTCACCCTCGACCGCCCCGCGAAACTCAACGCGCTCACCTTCGGCGCCTACGCCGACCTGCGCGACCTGCTCGCCGAGCTGTCCCGGGAGCGGGCCGTCCGCGCCCTCGTCCTCGGCGGCGAGGGACGCGGCTTCTGCTCCGGCGGCGACGTGGACGAGATCATCGGCGCCACGCTCGCCATGGACACCGCCCAGCTGCTCGACTTCAACCGGATGACCGGACAGGTCGTCCGCGCGATCCGCGAGTGCCCCTTCCCCGTGATCGCCGCCGTCCACGGCGTCGCGGCCGGCGCGGGAGCCGTCCTGGCCCTCGCCGCCGACTTCCGGATCGCCGACCCGACCGCCCGCTTCGCCTTCCTCTTCACCCGCGTCGGGCTCTCCGGCGGCGACATGGGCGCGGCCTATCTGCTGCCCCGGGTCGTCGGCCTCGGCCACGCGACCAGGCTCCTCATGCTCGGCGACCCCGTCCACGCAGCCGAGGCGGAACGCATCGGCCTCCTCAGCGAACTCACCGAGGAGGGCGCCGCCACCACCCGCGCCGCCGAGCTGGCCCGCCGTCTCGCCGACGGCCCGGCCCTGGCTCACGCCCAGACCAAGGCCCTGCTCACCGCCGAACTGGACATGCCGCTCGCGGCCTCCGTCGAACTGGACGCCGCCACTCAGGCGCTCCTGATGAACGGCGAGGACTACGCCGAGTTCCACGCCTCCTTCACCGAGAAACGCGCCCCGAAGTGGCGGGGGCGCTGACGATGCCCGCGCCCGAGGAGGGCCGCGCCCCGGCCCCCGCGGCCCCCCTCCGGATCGCCGTCGTCGGCGGCGGCCCCGGCGGGCTGTACGCGGCCGCGCTGCTCAAGCGGCTCGACCCCGGCCGCGAGGTCACCGTCTGGGAGCGCAACGCCCCCGACGACACGTTCGGCTTCGGCGTCGTCCTCTCCGACGAGACCCTCGGCGGCATCGAGCACGCCGACCCGGCCGTCTACCGCGCCCTCCAGGAGGAGTTCGTCCGCTGGGACGACATCCACATCGGCCACCGCGGCCGGCTCCTCACCTCCACCGGTCACGGCTTCGCCGCCCTCGGCCGGCGCCGGCTCCTGGAGATCCTGCACGCCCGCTGCGCCGAACTCGGCGTACGGCTCCGCTTCCGCACCGAGGCGCCGCCCGCCGCCGCACTGGCCGCCGACCACGACCTCGTCATCGCCGCCGACGGCGTCCACAGCGCCACCCGCGAGGCCCACGCGGACGTGTTCCGCCCCCGGATCACCAGCCACCGCTGCCGCTACATCTGGCTCGCCGCCGACTTCGCCCTCGACGCCTTCCGCTTCGAGATCGCCGAGACCGAGCACGGGGTGATGCAGCTCCACGGCTACCCCTTCTCCGCCGACGCCTCCACCGTCATCGTCGAGATGCGCGAGGAGGTCTGGCGGGCCGCGGGCTTCGACACGATGGACGAGGACGAGTCCACCGACCGCTGCGCCAAGCTCTTCGCCGACGTGCTCGGCGGCCGCCCCCTGCGCTCCAACCGCTCCGCCTGGACCGCCTTCCGCACGGTCGTCAACGAACGCTGGTCCCACGGCACCACCGTCCTCCTCGGCGACGCCGCCCACACCGCGCACTTCTCCATCGGCTCCGGCACCAAGCTCGCCGTCGAGGACGCCCTCGCGCTCGCCGCCTGCGTCGAGGAACAGCCGACGATCCCCGAGGCGCTGGCCGCGTACGAGGCAGAACGCAGGCCCGTCGTCGAGTCCACCCAGCGCGCGGCGGCGGCCAGCCTGCGCTGGTTCGAGGAGATCGCCGGCCATCTCGACCAGCCGCCCCGCCAGTTCGCCTTCAACCTGCTCACCCGAAGCCGTCGTGTCACCCACGACAACCTGCGGCTGCGCGACCCCAGGTTCACCGAGGCGGTGGAACGCGACTTCGGCTGCCCGCTCGGCACCCCGCCGATGTTCACCCCCTTCCGGCTGCGCGGGCTCACCCTGCGCAACCGGATCGTGGTCTCCCCGATGGACCTGTACGTCGCCGAGGACGGCCTCCCCACCGACTACCACCTCGTCCACCTCGGAGCCAGGGCCCTCGGCGGCGCGGGGCTGGTCATGACCGAGATGGTCTGCGTCAGCCCCGAGGGCCGCATCACCCCCGCCTGCACCGGCCTGTGGGCCGACGAGCAGGCGGAGTCCTGGAGCCGGGTCACCTCATTCGTCCACACCAACGCCCCCGGCACGGCGATCGGCGTCCAGCTCGGCCACTCAGGCCGCAAGGGATCCACCCGCCGCATGTGGGAGGGGATCGACCAGCCGCTCCCCGAGGGCAACTGGCCGCTCGTGGCCGCCTCACCCCTGCCGTACCGCGCCGGGGTCAACCAGGTCCCGCGCGCCCTCGACCGGGCGGGCATGACCGCCGTGCGCGAGGAGTTCACCGCAGCCGCCCGGCGCGCCGCCGCCTGCGACTTCGACCTCCTCGAACTGCACTGCGCCCACGGCTACCTGCTCTCCGGCTTCCTCTCGCCGCTCACCAACCACCGCGACGACGCCTACGGCGGCCCGCTGGAGAACCGGCTCCGCTTCCCCCTCGAAGTCTTCGACGCCGTACGGGAGGTGTGGCCCGAGGACCGGCCGATGACCGTACGCCTCTCCGCGACCGACTGGGCCGACGGCGGCACCACGCCCGAGGACTCGGTGGAGATCGCCCGTGCCTTCGCCGACCACGGCGTGGACGCCCTCGACATCTCCACCGGCCAGGTCGTCCCCGACGAGCGCCCCGAGTACGGCCGCTCCTACCAGACCCCGTACGCCGACCGGATCCGGGGCGCGGTCGGCGTCCCGGTCATCGCCGTCGGCGCGATCTCCTCCTGGGACGACGTCAACTCGCTCCTCCTGGCCGGCCGCACCGACCTCTGCGCCCTGGCCCGCCCGCACCTCTACGACCCCCACTGGACCCTTCACGCGGCGGCCGACCAGGACTACCGGGGCCCGGCGGCCCCCTGGCCCGCCCCGTACCGCGCGGGCAGCCGCACGCCCCCGACGGGCCGCACGGACGCCCCCAAGCCCCGGCTCACCCTGAACTGACGTCCGCGAACCGGGCCCCCAGGTCCCGCAGCCGCTCGTGCAGCTCGGCGAAGACCGCCGCCGAACGGGCGCCCGGCCAGTCCTGGGGCAGCAGCTCGGCCGGCAGGACCGGGTCGGCGTACGGCAGGCGGCGCCAGGAGTCCAGCGCGAAGAGGTAGTCGCGGTACGCGTCCTCGGCCGAGCCCGGCGCGGCGGTCCAGGCCCTCAGCACCGGCTCGTGGGCGGCCAGGAACTCCTCGTGGAGCTTGGCGATCGACGGCAGGTCCCACCAGCGGGCCACCGACTCCGCCGTCGGCGCGTACCCCAGGTGCTCGCCCCGGAAGAGGTCCACGTACGCGGAGAGCTCCAGGCGCTCAAGGGTGTGGCGGGTCTCCTCGTACAACCGCGCCGGGGCGATCCAGACCCCCGGTGCCGCCGTCCCGAAGCCCAGCCGGGCAAGGCGCGAGCGCAGCAGATGGCGCTTGTGGCGCTCGGCCTCGGGAACGGTGAAGACGGCGAGCACCCAGCCGTCGGAGAGCGCCGGCTCGGCGCGGGCGTAGATCCGGCGGTCGCCGTCGTCCAGGAGCTGGCGGGCGTCGTCCGACAGGACGTACCCGGCGGCCCCGTCCGCCGTCCGCCGGGGCAGCAGCAGCCCTCGCCGCTTCAGCCGGGACACCGACGAGCGCACCGAAGGCGCGTCCACGCCGAGCACCGCGAGCAGCCGGATCAGCTCGGCCACCGGCAGCGGCTCCTCGCCGGGCGCGAGGCCGCGGCCGTACGCGCCGTACAGCGAGACGATCAGGGAACGGGGGGTGTGCTGCTCGACCACGTGATCACTCTAGAGCCACGCCTAAGGCGTGTCCTCCGGGGTCGCGCGCAGCCGGAAGCGCTGGAGCTTGCCGGTGGCCGTCCGGGGCAGGGCGTCCAGGAAGACGATCCTCCGGGGGCTCTTGTACGGCACGAGCCGGGCCCGGACGAAGGCCCGCAGCGCACCCGCCGTCTCCGCGTCGCGCGGCACCCCGTCCCGTACCACCGCGTACGCCACCACGATCTGGCCACGCAGCGCGTCCTCGTGCCCCACCACCGCCGCCTCGACCACGTCCGGATGGGCGAGGAGCGCCTCCTCCACCTGGGGGCCCGCGATGTTGAAGCCCGCCGAGATGATCATGTCGTCGGCGCGGGCGACGTAGCGGAAGTAGCCGTCGGCATCGCGGACGTACGTGTCGCCCGTGACGTTCCAGCCCCCGTGCACGTACTCGCTCTGGCGCGGGTCGGCCAGATACCGGCAGCCCACCGGGCCGCGCACCGCGAGGAGCCCCTCCTCGCCGTCCGGGAGTTCGGTGCCGGACCGGTCCACCACCCGTGCCTGCCAGCCGGGGACCGGCCGGCCGGTTGTGCCCGGGCGGATGTCGCCGTCGGCCGCCGAGATGAAGATGTGCAGCAGCTCCGTCGCCCCGATGCCGTTGATGAGCTTCAGACCGGTGCGGGCGTACCAGGCGTCCCAGGTCGCGGCCGGCAGGTTCTCGCCCGCCGACACGCACCGGCGCAGCGATCCCAGCGAGGCCGCCACCTCGTCGGCGCGTCCGCCGTGCCGGTCGATCTCCTCCAGCATCACGCGGTACGCCGTCGGCGCGGTGAAGAGCACCGACACCCGGTGCTCGGCGACGGCCGCCAACAACTGCTTGGGGCCCGCCTGTTCGAGCAGCAGCGCGCTGGCCCCGGCGCGCAGCGGGAAGAGCACGAGACCGCCCAGCCCGAAGGTGAAGCCGAGCGGAGGGGAGCCGGCGAAGACGTCGTCGGGCTCGGGGCGCAGCACGTGCGCGGAGAAGGTGTCGGCGACCGCGAGCACGTCCCGGTGGAAGTGCATGCACCCCTTCGGCCGCCCGGTGGTCCCCGAGGTGAAGGCGATCAGGGCCACGTCGTCGGCGGCGGTCTGCACCGCCTCGTACGCGTCGGGCGCGTCCGCTGCCAGGGTCAGCAGGTCGTCCGGGGCGTCCCCGCCGAAGGCCGTGATCCGCAGCCCCGGCACCTCGGCCTTGACCAGGTCGTCGACCGTCCGGACGTCGCACAGCGCGTGCTCGCACCGGGCCATCTCGCACATGACGGCCAGCTCCTGGGCGCGCTGCTGGGCCAGGACCGTGACGGCCACGGCGCCCGCCTTCATCACCGCGAGCCAGCAGGCCGCCAGCCAGGGGGAGGTGGGGCCGCGCAGCAGCACCCGGTTCCCGGGCCGTACGCCGAGGTCGGAGGTGAGGACGTGGGCGATCCGGTTCACCCGCCCGCTCAGCTCTCCGTAGGTCCAGACGTTGCCGTCGCCGTCCCGGAACGCGGGCCGCTCCGCGCCGAATCGTTCCACCGTGCGGTCGAGCAGCTCCGTGCCGCAGTTGAGCCGCTCCGGGTAGTCGAGCCCCGGCAGATCGAAGAGCAGTCGGGGCCACTGGTCGGCGGGCGGCAGGTGGTCGCGCGCGAAGGTGTCGTGGTGGGCCGAGGGGGTCAGCTCCATGAGTTCGTCCCCTTGTCGTGGTGGGGTCGCCCAACGAGCGTATCGTGATGATGACGACAGTCAACGGTGCGCGATAGAAGTGGTGTCGGCGAACGGGACAGGGGTCCGAATGTCCGTATTCTCACTCGATCCACAGCAGACCACCCGCTGCGCGGAACTGCGCGCCCTGGCGGCCGAACGGCTGCGGCCGATCGCCGACAAGGGCGAGCCGGGCCGCGTCAACCGCCCCCTGGTCGCCGCCCTCGGCGAGTACGGCCTGCTGGCCGGGCTCTTCGACGCAGGCGCCCTCGACCTTTGCCTGCTCCGCGAGTCGCTCGCCCAGACCTGCACGGAGGCCGAGACCGCCCTCGCGCTGCAGGGCCTCGGCGGTCACCCGGTCGCCGCCTTCGGCACCCCCGAGCAGCGGGACCGCTGGCTCCCCGAGGTCGTCGCCGGGCGGGCCGTCGCGGCCTTCGCGCTCAGCGAGCCCGAGGCCGGCTCGGACGCCGCCGCGCTCGCCCTGGAGGCCCGCCCGGACGGCGCCGGCGGCTGGCGGCTCCACGGCGAGAAGCGCTGGATCTCCAACGCCCCGGAGGCCGACTTCACCACCGTCTTCGCCCGGACCACCCCCGGCGCGGGCGCGCGCGGCGTCACCGCCTTCCTGGTCCCCGCCGACCGGCCAGGACTCTCCGGTACCCCCCTCGACATGCTCGCCCCGCACGCCATCGGCAGCCTCGTCCTCGACGGCGTCCCGGTCGGCGCCGCGGACCTCCTGGGCGAGCCCGACCGGGGCTTCCGGGTCGCCATGACCACGCTCAACCGCTTCCGCCCGAGCGTCGGCGCCTTCGCGGTCGGCATGGCCCAGGCCGCCCTCGACGCCACCCTCGCGCACACCGCGACCCGGCAGGCCTTCGGCGGCGTCCTCGGCGACCTCCAGGCCGTCGCCCACCAGGTCGCCGAGATGGCCACCCGTACCGAGGCCGCCCGCCTCCTCGTCTACGCGGCGGCGGCCGCCTACGACGCCGGGGCGGACGACGTGCCCCGCCGCGCGGCGATGGCGAAGCTGCTCGCGACCGAGACCGCGCAGTACGTCGTCGACGCGGCCGTCCAGCTGCACGGGGCACGCGCGCTGCAACGCGGCCACCTCCTGGAACACCTCTACCGGGAGGTCCGTGCCCCCCGCATCTACGAAGGCGCCACCGAGGTCCAGCGCACGATCATCGCCAAGGAGCTGTACACGGCGGCACGGAGCGCGCAACCGGGGTTCTCGCTGGAAACCCTGCAACCGGAAAGCCCACGACCGAGCGCGCCGCAACCGGATACGCCGCAACCGGAATCCCCGCAACCCGAACCTCCGCAAGCGGCAGCGCCGCAACCGGAATCCGCGCAACCGGCAGCGCCGCGACACGAGCAGCCGCAGCCGCGGGAGGCCACCGCATGAGCCTGCACCGGCACAACCCCGCCGAACTCTCCCCGCCCACCGGCTTCTCGCACGCCGTCACCGCCACCGGCTCCCGACTCGTCCTGCTCGCGGGCCAGACCAGCCTCGACCGCGACGGCAAGGTCGTCGGGGAGACCCTGCCCGAGCAGTTCGAGACCGCCCTCGCCAACCTCCTCACCGCCCTCCGGCACGCCGGCGGCTCCCCGGCCGACCTCGCCCGCGTCACGGTCTACGCCACCGACGTCGCCGACTACCGGCGCCACGTCGCCGAACTCGGCAGGATCTGGCGGCGATTGGCCGGTCGCGACTACCCGGCGATGGCCGTCATCGGAGTCGTACGGCTCTGGGACGAACAGGCGCTGGTGGAGGTGGACGGACTCGCCGTCCTGGAGTGACCGCCCGCGCTCTTGATCAACTGGAGAGTCGCAGGGCCCGGGCTTAGTGTCGAAAGGTGGACTGACCGGCCCACGGCCTCCCTCAGTGAGCGAGGGCGCGATGACTACACCGAACCCGATGCCCGACCCCGCACAGACCACGTCGCCGCCCAAGAAGAGCGGCGACGGCAAGGGCATCGCCCTCTTCGTCATCGCCTCCTGTCAGCTGATGGTCGTTCTCGACATCACGATCGTCAACATCGCGCTGCCCCACATCCAGGACTCGCTGAACTTCTCGACCACGAGCCTGTCCTGGGTGGTCAACGCCTACACGCTGACCTTCGGCGGACTGCTCCTGCTCGGCGGACGCGCCGGTGACATCCTCGGCCGGCGCCGCGTCTTCGTCTTCGGCATCCTGCTCTTCGGATTCGCCTCGCTCCTCTGCGGACTGGCCCAGAACGACTGGCAACTGCTCGCCGCCCGGGCCCTGCAGGGCGTCGGCGGCGCGATAGCCTCCCCGACCTCGCTGTCCCTGATCACCACGAACTTCGAGGAAGGCCCGGAACGCAACCGGGCCTTCGGTGTGTTCGCCGCGGTCTCGGCGGGCGGCGGAGCGATCGGCCTCGTCGCGGGCGGACTGCTCGTCGAATGGCTCGACTGGCGCTGGATCTTCTTCGTCAACGTGCCGATCGCGCTGCTGATCGTCTTCCTCACGCCCCGCCACATCAAGGAGTCCGAGCGCCACCCGGGCCACTTCGACCTCACCGGAGCGCTCACCTCCACCCTCGGCATGGTGGCGCTGGTGTACGGCTTCATCCGGGCCGCCCAGGAAGGCTGGCGGGACCCGTGGACGCTGGTCTCGTTCGGCGCGGCCGTCGTCCTGCTGCTCCTGTTCATCCTGGTGGAGCGGCGCTCCCGGCAGCCGATCACCCCGCTGCACATGTTCGCCGACCGCAACCGCGCGGGCACGTACGCGATCATGCTCTGCCTCGCGGCGGCCATCTTCGGCATGTTCTTCTTCCTGACCCTCTGGGTGCAGGACGTCCTGCACTTCAGCCCGCTGAAGACCGGCCTGGCGTTCCTCCCGGTGAGCGCGATCATCGCGGTCGGTGCCGGGCTCACCTCCAACCTCCTGCCCAGGTACGGGCCGAAGCCCTTCATGGTGGCCGGATCGTTCATGTCGGCGGTCGGCCTGTCCTGGCTGACCCTGACCGATGTCGACTCCACCTACCTGGGCAGCGTCCTCGGCCCGATCCTCGTCTTCGGCTTCGGCATGGGTCTGATCTTCGTCTCGCTGACCATCATGGCGCTGTCCAACGTCGAGCCGCAGGAGGCCGGTGCCGCGTCCGGCCTGCTCAACGCCACCCAGCAGGTGGGTGGTTCGCTCGGTCTGTCGATCCTGGTGACGGTTTTCGGCACGGCCAGCCGCAACGAGGCCAAGGACCAGATCCCCGCCTTCCTCTCCCAGGCGAGTCCGCTGGAGAAGGCCCAGTTCGCCAAGACGGGCGAACTTCCCCCGCCCTGGTCCGACGAGGTCCTCACGGCCGGTGTCTCCTCCGGATTCATCACGGCGGCGATCTTCTCCGTCGTCGCGTTCGTGGTCTCCATCTTCGTGATCCAGACCCGTGCCTCGGACATCGAACGCCTCAAGGGCGGCATGCCACCCCCCGGCTGATCCCGCGGCGGCCGGACCGGACCGGGCGATCACGCCACGTACGATCGGGGACGTTCTCGTAGTCACTCTCCGAGGGAGCTTCCCCATGGCCCAGATCGCGTTCAAGGGCAACCCCGTGCAGGTCAACGGCGAACTGCCCGCCCCCGGCAGCGTCGCTCCGGCGTTCTCGCTCGTCGCCAAGGAGCTGTCGGACAGCTCGCTGAAGGACTTCGCGGGCCGCCGCAAGGTGCTCAACATCTTCCCGAGCATCGACACCGGCGTCTGCGCCGCCTCGGTCCGCGCGTTCAACGAGAAGGCCGCCGACCTGGACAACACCGTCGTGCTCTGCATCTCCGCGGACCTGCCCTTCGCGCAGTCCCGCTTCTGCGGCGCCGAGGGCCTGGAGAACGTGCAGACGCTCTCCACCCTGCGCGACCGTGACTTCCACGCCAACTACGGCGTCGACATCGCCGACGGCCCGCTGGCCGGCCTGACCGCCCGCGCGGTCGTCGTCCTCGACGAGAACGACACGGTGCTCCACGCCGAGCTCGTCGGCGAGATCGCCACCGAGCCGAACTACGAGGCCGCCATCGCCGCCCTGAAGTAGTCGGCGGCCGGTGCGGGCGGGCCGCCGACGCGGCGCCCGCCCGCACCTGCCGGCCTGCCCACGACCGCCGGGTGAACACTGGTGGAAGCTTCGCCCCAGGGCGATTCGCGGGGCCCCGGCGCCGGGGATAGTGATCCCGGTCAGCCAGAGTTCACGCACGTGGGGGTTCGATGACGAGATGGGATGCGGTCCGGGTCCGGCAAGGTCTCGTCGACAGCTGTTCCTCGGCCGAGCAGGCCGGTGACCAGGCCCTGCGGAAGGGCAGGCCGCGCGAGGCGCGGCGGCACTACGAGCGGATGCTCGCGGAGTCGATCCGGCTCGCGGAGCAGTTCCCCGACCTCTCCACCCGGCGGGACCTGAGCCTGTCGTTCAACAAGTACGGCGACTTCTGGGTGGGCGCCGACCGCCTCGACCAGGCCGCTCAGGCCTACGAGGAGGGCCTCGCCATCGCCGGCCGGCTGCGCGAGGAGAACCCCGACGACATCCGGCTGCTGCGGGACCTCAGGTTCGGCGAGTCCGCGCTCGGCGAGATCGCCCTGCGGACCGGCGGGCCCGCCGCCCGGGACACCGCGCGCGACCGCTTCACGACGGCTCTCGCGCTCGCCGAGGACATCGTCGAGGCCGGCCCGCTCGACCCGGCCGACCGCCGGGAGCTGGGCGTCCTCCAGGAACGCCTCGGCCTGCTGGCGGCGGAACGCCAGGACCTCGACGAGGCCGCCCGCTGGTACGCCCGCGCCCTCGCCGTACGCCGTGAACTGGCGACCGAGCTGAAGGGCGACGCCCAGGCGCGCCGCGACCTCGGCGTCCAGTACGAGCGCCTCGGGGACCTGGCCCTGATCCGCCGCGACCTGGAAGCCGCCCGCGCCCACTACGACGAGTCGCTGTCCCTGCGCCGCGCCCTCCTCGGCGACGACCCCCGCGACCTGGCGACCCAGCGCGCCCTGAGCACCCTCTGCGAGCGCCTCGGCGACGTGGCCCTCCTCACCGAAGGCCCGGAGCAGGCCCGCCAGTGGTACGACGACAGCTTCGCGATCCTGGACGCCGCCTACGGGCCCAAGCACCCCGAGACCCGTACGCTCCGCAAGAAGCTCCGCAGCCACCCGGCGGCCCCGAACTGACCTCCGGCCGGCGCGTCAGGACGGGAGCCAGGCCCGCCAGGTCGCCTCGTTCTCCTTCACCCAGCGCTCCGCCGCCTCCTTCGGGGACAGCTTCTGCTCCGCGATCATCAGCGCGACGTCGTTCTGCGCCTCGGTCGTCCACCGGAACTTCTTCAGGAACGCGGCCGCGTCACCCCCGCCCGCCGCGAAGCGGGCGTTGAGGAACTTCTGCAGCGGGGTGTGCGGGTACGCGCAGGCCACCTTCTCCGGATCGGCGTCGCAGCCCTCCGTGTACGCGGGCAGCTTCACCTCCGTCATCGGGACCTTCTCGAACAGCCACTGGGGCTTGTACCAGTAGCTCAGGAACGGTTTCCTCTCCTTGGCGAACTGCTTGATCTGGGTGATCTGCGCCGCCTCCGAGCCCGCGAACACGACCTCGTAGTCGAGGTCCAGGTTCTTCACCAGCGCCTTGTCGTTCGTCACGTACGACGGCGAGCCGTCGAGCAGCTGGCCCTTTCCGCCGCTCTCCGCGGTACGGAGCCGGTCGGCGTACTTGTTCAGGTTCTTCCAGTCGGTGACGTCCGGGTGCTGCTCGGCGAAGTACGTCGGGACGAACCAGCCGATGTGGCCGGTCACCCCGAGGTCGCCGCCCCGCGCGATCGTCCCCTTGCCCTCGACGTACCGCTCCTCCTGCTCCGGGTGGCCCCAGTCCTCCAGGATGGCGTCCACCCGGCCCTGGCTGAGCGCGTCCCAGGCGGGCACCTCGTCGATCTGCACGGTGTCCACCCGGTAGCCGAGCTCGTGCTCCAGGAGGTACTGGGCGACGGCCACATTGGCCTGGGCGCCCACCCACGACTGCACCGACAGGGTCACCGTGCGGGAGCTCTCCGCGTCGGCGAACGGCGAGGCCTGGCGGGTCATGTCGGCTGCTCCGCAACCGGTGAGGCCGGCCACCAGGGCGGCGGCCGTCACGAGTGCGGCGATACGGGTACGAGCCATCTCAGGCCCCCTTTCCGGAGAGGTCACGGCGCTGCGTCGGCTGCGTGACACGGTCGAGCATCAGGCCAAGGCAGACGATCGCCGCGCCCGCGACCAGACCGGTCGCCAGGTCGCCCTGGGCCAGGCCGAAGACCGCGTCGTAGCCCAGCGCCCCGCCGCCCACGAGCCCGCCGATGACGACCACGGCGAGGACCAGGACCACGCCCTGGTTGACGGCGAGCAGCAGCGCGGGCCTGGCCAGCGGCAGCTGGACCTGGAGGAGTTGCTGGCGCCCGGTCGCGCCCAGCGAGCGCGCCGACTCCAGCGCGGCCGGGTCCACCGCGCGCACCCCCTGCGCGGTGATCCGGACGACGGCGGGCAGCGCGTAGACCACGGCGGCGGCGACCGCCGGGGCACGGCCCACCCCGAAGAGCGCGACCACGGGGATCAGGTACACGAACTGCGGCATCGTCTGGAAGACGTCGAGGACCGGGCGCAGCGCGCGGCCCAGACGGGCGCTGCGCGCCGCGGCGACCCCGAGGGCGACGCCGAGCAGCAGGGTCACCGCCACCGCGGCCAGGACCTGGGACAGCGTGTCGAGCGCCGGGTCCCAGACGCCGAGCACCCCGATCGCGGCCATCGCGAGGACGGCGGTCACGGCCGTGCGCCACGTGCCGATGAGCAGCGCGAGCGCGCCGACGGCGACCAGGACCGCCCACCAGGGCAGCCACTGCATTCCGTCGCGCAGCGGGTTGAGGACCCAGGTGGTGAACCGGGCCGCCCAGTCGGCGGTGCCGCCGACGAGGGGCACCCCGGAGTAGAGATGGGCGGTCATCCAGTCGACCGCCGTGTTGACGGGTCCGGCGATGTCCACCGTCCAGGCCGAGGGCCAGGCGAGCCGGTCGGCGAGGCGGCCCGCGACGGCGACGACGGCGGTCGCCGCGAGGGCGACGGCCCAGCCGAGCCGGGCCGAGGTCGGTCCCGTCCGGTGGTCCTGAGCCGCGCCGATCCGCCCGCACGCGGCGGCGGTCACCCGGTCCAGGACGACGGCCAGCAGCACGATCGGCACCCCGGCGGCGAGCGCCGCCCCGACGTCGACGGAGCCCAGCGCCTGGTACACCCGGTCTCCGAGGCCACCGGCGCCGATGACGGACGCGATGACGGCCATGCCGAGGGCCATCATGATCGACTGGTTGACGCCGAGCAGCAGCTCCTTGCGGGCCAGCGGCAGCCGGGCCGTCAGGAGCCGCTGCCTGCCGGTCGCGCCGAGCGAGGCGGCCGCCTCCATGACTCCGGCGTCCGCGCCCCGCAGCCCGAGCGCGGTGAGCCGCGCCATGGGCGGGGCGGCGTAGACGACGGTCGCGAGCACGGCCGCAGGGACGCCGATGCCGAAGACCAGGACGACGGGCAGCAGATACGCGAAGGCCGGCAGCACCTGCATGGTGTCGAGGACCGGGCGCAGGGCCCGGTGCGTCCGGTCGGAAAGACCGGCGGCGAGGCCCAGGAGCCCGCCGAGCAGTACGGAGGCGGCGACGGCGACCACCATCAGGGCGAGCGTCTGCATGGTGGGCACCCACATGCCGAGCAGCCCGCAGGCGGCGAACGCGGCGACGGACGTCAGCGCGAGCCGGACCCCGGCGACCCGCCAGGCCACCAGTCCGGCGGCGGCGGTCACGCCCGCCCAGCCGAGCGCGAGCAGCAGGAGGTACACCGCGCGGACGGAGACGACCACGGCGTTGCTGACGTGCCCGAGGACGTACAGGAAGAGCGGGTGGCCGTCCCGGTTGTCGATGATCCAGTCGCTGGTGCGGCCGAGCGGTCCCGACACGTCGACGGCGAGGGCCGAGGGCCAGCCTCCGCCGCCGAGCAGCAGGGAGCCGAGGACGAGCGCGAGCACCACGCCCGCCCCCACGAGCCGCCCCCGGTGGCGCGCGAGCGCGCGCAGCGCGGCCCCGGCGCCGCCCGGCGAGGCGGAGGTGACGGTGGTGGCGATCATCGGCCCCACCGCCCGGGCGTCTTCACACGGATCGGGCCGCCAGGCGGCCAGGTCGTCGGGGCGCGCATCAGGCCACCGCCTTCCCCGAGCCGGCGGCCGGCACCCCGGCGACGACGCCGAGGAGCGCCGCGTGGTCGACCACCCCGAGACACCGCCCGTCCTCGACGACCCGCGCGTTCTCGCCCGTACGCGCCACGGCCTCGATGGCCTCGTGGACGGTGGCGCTCGGGGCGAGCGCCGGGCCCGCCGCGCGCTCGTCCTCGTCGAGCGCCGGGCGCATCGCCGAGCGCACGGTCAGGACCTGCTCGCGCGGGACGTCCCGGACGAAGTCCCGGACGTACGCGTCGGCGGGGGAGCCCACGATCTCCTCGGGCGTGCCCAGCTGGACGACGCGGCCGTCGCGCATCAGCGCGATGCGGTCGCCGAGTTTCAGCGCCTCGGTCAGGTCGTGCGTGATGAAGACCATCGTCCGGCCCTCCTCGCGGTGCAGGCGGACGACCTCCTCCTGCATGTCCCGGCGGATCAGCGGGTCGAGCGCGCTGAACGGCTCGTCGAACAAAAGGACTTCGGGGTCCACGGCGAGCGCCCGGGCCAGCCCGACCCGCTGCTGCTGGCCGCCGGAGAGCTGGCCCGGTCTGCGGTGCTCCATGCCTTCGAGGCCCACCTTGGCGACGAACTCCGCGGCCCGCTCGCGCCGTTCACCACGGCCGACGCCCTGGATCTCCAGACCGTAGGCGACGTTGTCGAGCACCGAACGGTGCGGCAGCAGCCCGAAGTGCTGGAAGACCATCGCCGCCCGGTGCCGGCGCAGTTCGCGCAGCCGGCCGGCGTCCATGGACAGCACGTCCTCGCCGTCGATGGAGATCGCGCCCGAGGTCGGCTCGATCAGCCGCGTCAGGCAGCGGACCAGCGTCGACTTGCCCGAGCCGGACAGGCCCATGACGACGAAGACCTCACCCTTGCGGACGTCGAACGAGACCTCGCGGACGGCAGCGGTGCAGCCGGTCCGCTCGCGCAGCGCGGCGGCGTCGAGGGCGGCGAGTTCCGGGTCGGCGGGCACGCGGTCGGCCTTCGGTCCGAAGACCTTCCACAGGTCACGTACGGCGAAGACGGGGTTGGTCGGACTGGTACTCATCGTGTGCTGCCTCCCAGCAGATCGACGCATTTCTCGCCGACCATGAGCACGCAGATCATCGGGTTGACGGTGGTCATGGTCGGGAAGACGGACGCGTCGGCGATCCGGACGCCGTCGAGGCCGCGGATCCTGAGATCGGGGCCCACGACGGCGAGTTCGTCGTCGACGGCACCCATCCGGCAGGTGCCGGCCGGGTGGTAGACGGTGTGGGCCACGTGCCGGGCGTAGGCGCTGAGCTCCTCGTCGGAGGTGACCTCGGGGCCCGGGCAGACCTCGCGCTTCAGCCAGCCGGCGAGCGGTTCGCTCGCCGCGATCCGCCGGGCGATGCGGATCCCGTCGACGAGGGTCCGGCCGTCGTAGTCGTCCTCGTCGGTGAAGTACCGGAAGTCGAGGGCGGGTTTGACCTCGGGGTCGGCGCTCGTCAGGTAGAGCCGGCCGCGGCTGCGCGGCTTGGGGATGTTCGGGGTCATCGAGACGCCGTGCGCGGGCCGTTCGTAGCCCAGGCGCTCGGGATTGTCGGTGAAGGGGATCTGGTAGAAGTGGAACATCAGGTCCGGCCCCTCTTCCGCCGGGTCCCGCCGGACGAAGAGCCCGGCGTCCGAGTCCATCGCCGAGTTCTCCGGGATCGGACCGTGGGTCTCCCAGACGATGACGGACTCGGGGTGGTCCAGCAGGTTCTCCCCGACGCCCGGAAGGTCATGCACGACGGGGATGCCGAGCTTCTCCAGGTCGGCGCGCGGCCCGATGCCGGAGTGCAGCAGCAGCCGCGGGGTGTCCACCGCGCCCGCGCACACGAGTACCTCGCGCCGGGCGCGTACGACATGCTCCGCGCCGTCCTTCGTACGGATGTGCACGCCGGTGGCGCGGGTGCCTTCGAGTTCCAGCCGGAACGCCCAGGTCTCCAGGGCGATGTGCAGGTTCGGCCGGTCCAGGAAGGGGTGCAGATAGGCCACCGACGCGGAGGACCGCTTGTTGTTCTCCGGGTGGTAGGCGAGATCGAAGAACCCGACTCCTTCGTGGAAGGGCTGCTGGTTGAACCCTTCCACCCGCGGCACCCCGAGCGCGCTCTGCGCCGCGTCGACGAAGTCCCGGGCGATGGCGTTCCGGTCGGCCTCGTCGACGGGCACGATGTTGTTGCGCAGCCGCCCGAAGTACGGGTCCATGGCCGCCGCGTCCCACCCCTCGGCGCCCGCCTCGGCCCACTCGTCCCAGTCGCCGGGCAGCGGCTTGAACGCGATGAGCGTGTTGTGCGAGGAGCAGCCGCCGAGCACCCGCGCACGGCTGTGGCGGATGTGCGAGTTGCCCCGGGGCTGCTCGGTGGTGGGGTAGTCGTAGTCCAGCTCGCCGCCGAGCAGCCCCATCCAGCGCCGCAGGGTGAGGACGTCGTCGCGGCCGACGTCGCTGGGGCCGCCCTCGATGACGGCGACGCTCACGTCCGGGTCCTCGGTCAGCCGGGACGCGATGACGGAACCGGCGGTGCCGCCACCGACGACGACGTAGTCGTACACGTTCTGGTCGTTCATGCCTGGTCCTTCTCGGTCGTGCCGGCGAACCAGCGCACCGGGCGCGGGGCGAGGTTCTGGTAGATGTGCTTGGCCTCGCGGTACTCGGCGAGGCCGCTCGGGCCGAGCTCCCGGCCGATGCCGGACTTGCCGAAGCCGCCCCATTCCGCCTGCGGCAGATACGGGTGGAAGTCGTTGATCCAGACGGTGCCGTGCCGCAGCCGGGCCGCGACCCGGCGGGCGCGGTCCTCGTCGGAGCTCCACACGGCGCCGGCGAGGCCGTACTCGGTGTCGTTGGCGAGGGCGACGGCCTCCTCCTCGGTGCGGAAGGTCTCCACGGTCAGGACGGGTCCGAAGACCTCCTCGCGGACGACCCGCATGCGCCGGTGGCAGCGGTCGAGCACGGTGGGCCGGAAGAAGTACCCCGGCCCGTCGGGCCGCTCGCCGCCCGCCCTCAGCACCGCGCCCTCGCCGAGCGCGGAGGCCACGTACCCCTCGACCCGCGCGACCTGGGCGGCGGAGACGAGCGGCCCGCACTCGACGCCCTCGTCGGTGCCGCGGCCGAGCCGGATCAGCTCGGCCCGCCGCGCGAGTTCGGCGACGAAGCGGTCGCGCAGCGACTCCTCGACGATGAGGCGGGAGCCGGCGGAGCAGACCTGGCCGCTGTGGATGAAGGCGGCGTTGAGCGCCTGGTCGACAGCGGTGTCGAAGCCCTCGGGCGTGGAACAGGCGTCGGCGAAGACGACGTTGGGATTCTTGCCGCCGAGTTCGAGGGCGACCTTCTTCACACTGTCGGCGGCGGCCCTCGCGACCTTCGTACCGCTGACGATCCCGCCCGTGAAGGAGACGAGGTCGACGTCCGGATGCTCGGCGAGCCGGGCGCCGACGGTCTCGCCGGGACCGGTGACGATGTTCGCGGCGCCGAGCGGCAGCCCGGCCTCCATGAGCAGTTCGACCAGGACGACGGTGGTCAGCGGAGTGATCTCGCTCGGCTTGATCACGAAGGTGTTGCCCGCCGCGAGGGCCGGCGCGACCTTCCAACTGGCCTGGAGCAGGGGATAGTTCCACGGCGTGATGAGCGCGCAGACCCCGACGGGCTCCTGCACGACGACACTGTGGATCTCGGCGGACCCGGCGTCGACGACCCGCCCGCCGCTCTCCTTCTCGACGAGGTCGGCGAAGTACAGGAAGGCGTCGCGGACGCAGTCGACATCGACGCGCCCCTCCTCGAGCGTCTTGCCGGCGTCCTGGCTCTCCAGGGCCCCGATCCGCTCCCGGTCGCGCTCCAGGAGGCCGGCGACCCGCCGCAGCAGGGCGGCGCGCTCGGCGACGGGCGTACGCGGCCACGAACCGTCGTCGAACGCGGCGCGTGCCGCGGCCACGGCGTCATCGGTGTCCTTCGCCCCGCCTTCCGCCACGACGGCGAAGACGGTCGCGTCGACGGGATCGATGATCTCGCGCGTGGCGCCGGAGAGCGCGGCGCGCCACTCTCCGCCCACGTGGATGGTCTGTTGTGCTGCGGTCACGTCGCGTAGGGCCTTTCGTTCCTGTGAATCCCCCTGCCGGTAACGCCGGCGGTCCGGCCGCCTGCCCTGGCTCCGGGGATCCATGCGCAACGCCTCGCGGAGAGTGGCCCGCTTCACGTGCCAACACGCTCAAAACAGGACATTCGACTCCGCCGGCGCCCAGCGGAGGGGGTTCTCTGATGGACTGACCCGACCAACGCGAAAGGGAGCGCCATGCCTCTTGAGGGAACGTACGAACCCAGCCCGACGCAGTGGGTGCGGGACCAGGTCGAGCTGTACGAGGGGTCGGGCGGCACGGAGGGTACGACCATGCGCGGCCTGCCCGTCGTCCTGGTGACCAATGTCGGCGCGAAGAGCGGCAAGCTCCGCAAGACCCCGCTCATGCGCGTGGAGCACGAGGGCGCCTACGCGCTCGTCGCCTCCAACGGCGGCGCCGTGAAGCACCCGGTCTGGTACCACAACCTGGTCGCCTTCCCGCAGGTCGAGCTGCGCGACGGGACGGACCTGTGGGACATGAAGGCCCGCGTCGTGACCGGCGAGGAGCGTCAGGCCTGGTGGGAGCGGGCGGTCGCGGCCTTCCCCGACTACGCCGACTACCAGCGCGGGACCGAGCGGGAGATCCCGGTCTTCGTGGTCGAACGCGTGCAGTGACGAGCCGCCGCGGTCACTGCGCGTAGCGAGGTGACCGCTCGGAGGACCTTCCCAAGGGGCCCGTCCGGAGGTGAGATGGAAGGGAGGTGCAAGCCGCCCGAGGGAGTCCACCGTGAACGGCCGACGCAAGGGACTCGTGACGTACTTCAACCAGGAGGGCGGGTACGGGTTCATCACCCCGTACGGCGACGAGGACACCGTCTACGTCCGAGCCGAGGACGTCGAGACGGAGGACCACGTCCTGTCCGAGGGCCAGCAGGTCAGCTTCACCCTGGAACTGACCCCGGGCCGCTTCGAGGCGCGGCGGGTCCGCCCGTAGCGCCTCGCTCCCGGACGCTCGCCCCGGGGCACCGCTCGCGTGCCCGCCCCGGGCGGCACCGGCACCGCGCGACTTTGCCTTCTTTTTACAACCCGCCCTCGACGCCCGTCGTTTTTCTGCTCGATCCGAAGCCCAGCCCGCCGGGTCCCCGGCCGGGCGGACCGACGAAAGAGAGCGACTGATGCGTTCAACCGTCCTCACCACGCTGGCACTTGCCGGTAGCGCCGTCCTCGCGAGCGCGCTGCCCGCGTTCGCCGACGGCCCCGCGCCGAGCGCTGTTCCCACGACCCGCGCCGGCGCCGAGGCCACCCCGGCGCCCGCGCCCGCCGAGCCGACGAGGAGCGAGAAGCCGGTCCGGGAGCCCGCCCCCGGTCAGGTCTCCGTGGTACCGGAAGGAGCCCCCAGGACCGGAGTGGCGCCGGTGTCCGAGCAGTCGGGGACCGGCGGCGCGCTCATGGGCACGGGCGCCGTCGCCGCGCTCGGTGCCGTGGGCGCGGTCTTCGTCGTACGCCGTCGGCGCGCGACCGGAGCGTGACCTCGCTCCCCAGGCGCGCGTTCGCCGCCGCGGCCCTGGCGTGCGTGCTGGTGGGCTGCGGCGGAAACGGGGCCGACGACCGGCCCGCGACCCCGAGCCGTACCGCCCTCGCACCGCCCGAGTCCGCGCCGGCGACGACACCGGGGAACGCGAAGTCCGGGGCCGTGAAGGCTCTTCCGCGCTCCGTCCCGGCCCGCCTCCGGATCCCGGCCATCGGGGTGGACACCGCGATCATGCGGGTGGGGCTGGCCGCGGACGGCACCATGGAGGTGCCCCCGGTCGTCGCGGACGACCTGGCGGGCTGGTACCGGCACTCGCCGACGCCGGGCCAGAACGGCCCGTCGGTGATCGTCGGCCACCTCACGGTCGGCCGGTACGGCGACGGCGTCTTCCGGGACCTGTCCCGGCTGCACCGGGGCGACACGGTCACGGCGCACCGGGAGGACGGCACGACGGCCGTCTTCACGGTCACCACCGTGAAGACGGTTCCTCAGGCCGACTTCCCGGCGGACGACGTGTACGGGGACGTGGACCGTCCCGAGCTCCGGCTCATCACCTGCGGCGGCCCCCGCAGCGGTGACGGCTACCGCGACAACGTGGTCGTCTTCGCCGAGCTGAGCTCAACCACCCCCTGAATTCACCGACGAGCGGCGCGGGCCGAGGCAACCCACACCCCCGGCCCGCGCTCCTCCCTCACGAAGTCCGACGCAGCTCGAAGAAGCCCGACGCATCCCTGGAGAGCGTTGAAACGGTCACGCGACACAGCAGCCTCCGAGCTGTTCGCCGCCCTCTACCCCCGCCTCGCCGGCTGGTGCAGGCGCCTGGTGGACGACGACGAGACCGCCCACGACATCGCCTCGGAGGCGTTCACCCGGCTCTGGGCCCGCTGGACGTCCGTGGAGGAGCCCCGCGGCTTCCTCTACGTCACCGCGGCCAACATCGTCAGGGACCACTGGCGCAAGCTGGAGCGCGAACGCAAGGCCGTACGCCACGCCGGCCTCGAAGCCGCCGCCGGCGCGCTCACCGAGCAGCCGGCCGATCCCTCGGTACGGCTCCTCGTGCAGTCGCTGCCCGAACGCATGCGCGTCCCGATCCTGCTGCACTACTACGCTGACATGCCGGTCCGAGAGGTGTCCGCGCTGACCGGGCGCAAGGAAGGAACCATCAAGGCCGACCTCCACGCGGCCCGAGAACTGCTCCGCGCCCACCTGGGGAGGAACCTTGATCACGCGCTCTGACGACAGCTCGGGCCTCGAACCCGACGATCCCGTCGCGGTCCTCCTGCGCCCGCCGTCCGACCATCTCCTCCCGCCGCCCGGCAGGTTCGAGGAGATCCGACGCGGTGCCGCCCGCCGCCGGAGGCTGCGCGCAGCCGCCACAGGGCTCGGCGTGTCGTTCGCCGCCGCACTCATCGTGCTGCCGCTGCACCTCACGACATCCCCCGAGACGACCACACCCCCCACGATCCCCCTGGCCCCGCCTCCGACGAGCGGACCCGCCGTCACCCCCGCCCCCGAGAAGACGCCGGGCCCGGTCAACCCCCGCCCCTCGGAGTCGGCGACCCCGGCCCCCGGAAGAACGGCTGAGGCGAGCACCGACCCCACGTCAGAATCCGTACGGTCCCCCCGAACCACCCCCGACCCCCCACCGTCCAGGCATACCTCGACCCCCCGGACGGAGTCCCCGACCCCGACCCCCTCCCAGGACGGCTCACGCCTGCCCTCGCGCGGCTGAGCCGCGCACGGCCACCCTCCTGACCCGCTCACGTGCAGGTCGGGAGGGTGGCCGTGGGTGGATTCTGGGAGCGGTCAGATGTCCCGGAAGATCTCGATCTGCGCGCCCACCGAGTTCAGGCGCTCCGCCAGTTCCTCGTAACCCCGGTTGATGACGTACACGTTCCGGAGGACCGATGTGCCCTCGGCGGCCATCATCGCCAGGAGGACGACCACCGCGGGGCGCAGAGCCGGGGGGCACATCATCTCGGCCGCGCGCCAGCGGGTCGGGCCCTCGACCAGGACGCGGTGGGGGTCGAGGAGCTGGAGGCGGCCGCCGAGGCGGTTGAGGTCGGTGAGGTAGATCGCGCGGTTGTCGTAGACCCAGTCGTGGATCAGGGTCTTGCCCTGGGCCGTCGCCGCGATGGCCGCGAAGAACGGCACGTTGTCGATGTTCAGGCCCGGGAAGGGCATCGGGTGGATCTTGTCGATCGGGGCCTCCAGCTTGGAGGGCCGGACCGTCAGGTCCACCAGGCGCGTGCGGCCGTTGTCCGCCGCGTACTCCGCCGAGCGGTCGTGGTCGAGGCCCATCTCCTCCAGGACCGCGAGCTCGATCTCCATGAACTCGATCGGGACCCGGCGGATCGTCAGCTCGGACTCGGTCACCACCGCCGCGGCCAGCAGGCTCATCGCCTCGACCGGGTCCTCGGAGGGGGAGTAGTCCACGTCCACGTCGATCTTCGGGACGCCGTGCACCGTGAGGGTCGTCGTGCCGATGCCGTCCACCCGTACGCCCAGCGCCTCCAGGAAGAAGCAGAGGTCCTGGACCATGTAGTTGGAGGAGGCGTTGCGGATGACGGTCACGCCGTCGTGCCGGGCCGCGGCGAGCAGCGCGTTCTCCGTCACGGTGTCGCCGCGCTCGGTCAGCACGATCGGGCGGCCGGGGGAGACCGACGGCTCGACCTGCGCGTGGTAGAGGCCCTCGGTCGCCGTGATGTCGAGGCCGAACCGGCGCAGCGCGATCATGTGCGGCTCGATCGTGCGCGTACCGAGGTCGCAGCCGCCCGCGTACGGCAGCTTGAAGCGGTCCATCCGGTGCAGCAGCGGACCGAGGAACATGATGATCGAGCGCGTCCGGATCGCCGCCTCGGCGTCGATCGAGTCCATGTCCAGCTCGGCCGGAGGCACGATCTCCAGGTCGACCCCGTCGTTGATCCAACGGGTGCGCACACCGATGGAGTTGAGGACCTCCAGGAGCCGGAAGACCTCCTCGATCCGGGCGACCCGGCGCAGGACCGTGCGACCGCTGTTGAGGAGGGTGGCGCAGAGCAGCGCGACACATGCGTTCTTGCTGGTCTTGACGTCGATGGCCCCGGAGAGCCGGCGGCGGCCGACGACCCGCAGATGCATGGGGCCGGCGTAACCGAGGGACACGATCTCGCTGTCGAGTGCTTCGCCGATGCGTGCGATCATCTCAAGGCTGATGTTCTGGTTGCCACGTTCGATCCGGTTCACGGCGCTCTGGCTTGTGGCCAGGGCCTCGGCGAGCTGCGTCTGCGTCCAGCCACGGTGCTGACGGGCGTCACGGATGAGCTTGCCGATGCGTACGAGGTAGTCGTCTGCCATGGGCGTCACGTTATCTCAGATATGAGATGACGCTCGCGTGGGGGTGGGCCGTCAGGGTGACGCGTCGTGCGCGGTGGGGTGACGCGGTTCGTACAGCGGCAGTTCGGCCCCGCTCGGCAGGCGTACGGCGGCCAGCAGGCCCCAGCCCTGATCGCTGATGGGCCGTGAGATCTCGGCGCCGCGATCCTCCAGGGCGGTGAGCGTCGCGGTGACGTCCTCGCACATGAGGTAGAACTCGTGCTTCGGCTCACCCCGTGTCGGATGTACCGCGACCTCGGCCGGCGGCAGCTTGAAGACGAGCCAGCCGTCGCCCGCGTCGACGTGGTCGAAACCGAGGACGTCCCGGAGGAAGGCCCGGTCGGCGTCCGCGTCCGGCGTGTAGAGGATCACGTGCGCGCCGTTGAACATACCCATGTGGCGATCCTCGGCCCACGGTACGAACCCGGCAATTCCACCGCGCCCGTACGGGGCGGCTCGCCCGGCCCGGCGTCAGGCCGCGGGGGCCCTGGCCGCCGCGCGGTGGTGGCTGGGGCGGGTCCCGTGGACCCGCTGGAAAGCCACGCTCAGCCCGAACGCGCTGCGGTAGCCGACCTGTCGGGCGATCGCCTCCACCGTCTCGTCGGTGCGTGCCAGGCGATCGGCCGCCAGCGCCAGGCGCCAGCCGGTCAGGTAGGCCATCGGGGGTTCGCCGACCAGCTCGGTGAAGCGGCGGGCGAGCGTCGCCCGCGAAACGCCGCTCTCCTCGGCGAGCGACGCCACGGTCCACGGCCGCGCGGGCCGGTCGTGGATCTGCCGGAGCGCCCGGCCCACCACCGGGTCGCCGAGCGCCCGGTACCACCCCGGAGGATCGGCCTCCGGACGGCTGAACCACTCCCGCAGCGTGGACAGCAGCAGCAGATCGAGGAGCCGGTCGAGGACCGCCTGCTGCCCGGGGTCGTCGCGGCCGATCTCGTCGGCCGTCAGTTCCAGGATTGGTCCCGGCCCACCCTCCGGGCGGACCACCAGGATCCGGGGGAGCGCGCTCAGCAGCCGCTCCGAGACCTGCCCGCCGACCCGGTAGCTGCCGGTGAGCAGCACGGCGGGGCCGTTCGCGCTGTTCCCGCACACCCGCGGCCCGAGCACGATGTCCTCGCCGATCTCCTCGCCGTCCGCGGTCGTGCACCGGTAGGGGCCTTCCCGCACGTACACCGGTGCCGCCCCCGAGTCCGCCTCGTCGCGGAGGGAGAACGGCTCGGAGCCGATCACGACGGCCACGTCACCCTCGCCGAGCTGGACGGGCGGCGTGCCGTCGCCCGGGTCGACCAGGCCAGATCCCCGCAACATCGTCACCAGGGTGAGCGGGGTGCGGTCGGCGAAGCGGATCGACCACGGGGGCGCCAGGTGGTTCCGGCTGAACAGCGCGCCCTCGGACCTCACCTCGTACAGCAGACTCCCCAACGCGTCCATGCGGCAAGGCTAGACGCTCAGACATCGAATCGAGCGGATCGACCATTCCAGGCCTCAGGGTCGGCGCGTTTGACTCGACGCATGACCACCGACCTGTCGACGGCGACCACCTCGACCGTCACCTCGACCTCGACCGCCACCGCGTCGACCGCCACCACCCCGATCGCACCCGTCCTCGTCCTCGGCAGCACCGGCAAGACCGGCCGCCGCGTCCTCTCCCGCCTCCGGCACTCCGGCCACCAGGTCCGCGCCGCCTCCCGCAAGGGACCGACCCGCTTCGACTGGACCGACGAGTCCACCTGGGAGCCGGCCATCGCCGGTGTCCGCGCGGCCTATCTGGTCGACGCGCAGACCGCGGACGCGGCGGAGGCGATGCGCTCCTTCACCCAGCTGGCCGCCGCGCGCGGGGTCGAGCGGCTCGTCCTGCTCTCCGCCCATGACTGGGTGGTGCCGGACGGAGAGGAGAAGCTGCCGTGCGAGCGGGCGGTACGGGAGTCGGGCACGGCCTGGACGATCCTGAAACCGGCCTGGTTCGCGCAGAACTTCAGCGAGGACCCGTACTACCTGGGGCAGCTCCTCGACGGCGAGTTCGTGAGCTCGACGGGGACGGGCGCCGAGCCCTTCGTCGACGCCGACGACATCGCCGACGTGGCGGTCGCCGCCCTCACCGAGGACGGCCACGCCGGGCAGACGTACCGGCTGACCGGGCCGCGCCTGCTCGACCTCGACGAGGTCGTGGCGGAGATCGCCCGCGCCACGGGCCGGGACCTCGCCCATCGCGCGGTCACATCGGAAGAGTTCGCGGCCGTCGCCGAGCGCCAGGGGCTGCCGGGGGAGTACGCGGAACTCCTCGACACGCTCTACGGCTGGATCCGCGAGGAGCGCTTCGCCCGACTCGCCGACGGTGTACAACGCGCGCTCGGCCGCGAGCCGCGCGACTTCGCCGACTACGTCCGTACGACCGCGGCGACGGGCGTCTGGCACGGCTGACCCGGCCCTCGGCCTCGGGCCGTGGGCTACAGCTCCACCGACAGGTGCGCGGAGAGGGCGCGGAGGAAGTCCGGCGCGTCGAACATCGCCCCGGCCGAGGCGACTCCGACCGTCCGGCCGCGGCCCGTGACCAGCCGGTCGACCGCCTCCACGGCGAGCGGCGCGCTGACGGCGTAGATGTCCCGGCCGCTCGCCGTGGCGCGCCGCTCCTCGCCGCCCGCGCGCACGAGGACGTCGACGAGGAAGGTCTGGTCGGAGCGCCCCCGCTCGTCGGCCGCCGCGGGCGCCGGGGTGTCGGCCGCGGCCAGGTCCCTGGCCGCCTCGACGGCCATGTACGTACGGACCTCCGGGACGGCCAGGTGGCTGGGGACGGTGACGACGTCGGCCATGGTGAAGTCGCCGATCACGGCCTTGACCCCGAGCGGCTCGGGGAAGGACCACTTCAGGGGTGCCGGGGCGTCGTCGCCGTACACGAGGCGTCCCTGGGTGTACCGGACGTGCCGGCCGTCCCTGCGCTGCCGGGAGACCGCGCCGGCCGTGCGGGTGCCGGCCGTCGGGTGCCAGCTGCTGAGGCCGTACGCGACGTGGACCTCGTCGGCCGTCGTCAGGTCGTCGAGCGCCGCGCTGACCAGCAGGTCGCCGAGGCCGCCGAAGAAGGCCATCGCGGGGACGACCGCCGTGTCCGCGGCCCGCGCGGGCTCCGCGAACCGCGCGAACGTGTCGAGGTTGGCCTCGATCTCGGCCGCCACGTCCACGTACGGGATGCCCGCCCGCAGCGCCGCCTCGATCACCGGACCGGCGGTCGTCGCGAAGGGCCCGGCGGCGTTGATCACGGCGGCGGTGCCGGCCAGCGCACGGTCGAGCGCGGCCGGGTCGTCGACCGAGGCGGGCCTGACCTGCCGGGTCTCGACGCCCGGCAGGGACGCCGCGAACTCCCGCAGCTTCTGCGCGTCACGCCCGGCCAGGACCGGGACGTAGCCGCGGTCGAGGAGCTCCGCCACCACGAACCGCCCGGTGTGCCCGTACGCCCCGAACACCGCGACCGTCTGACCCGCACCCATGTGAACCCCTTTGTCCTTACTCCGTGTCGATACGAGGAGTCTGGCAATCCGGGACGCGGGGCACGAGTGTCCGGAACGACATGCCCCGTACACTTCCGGACATGAAAACGGACGTGGGAACGGACATGAGCCCCGGTACGGCCACCGTGGCCCTCGCCGTCACCGACGGCATGCTGCACTTCGAACTCTCCGTGGCGTACGAGGTGTTCGGCGACCCCCTCTACCGCCTCGCCGTCCACGGGCCCGCGCCCGTCCGGTTCGGCAGGTTCCTGCTGGAGCCGGACGGCGGCTTCGAGGGCCTCGCACACGCCGACACCGTGATCGTCCCCGGCTGGGCCGACGTCGACGTGGACCCGCCCGCCGCCCTGGTCGACGCGGTGCGCGCGGCCCACGAGGCGGGCGCCCGGGTGGCCTCGCTCTGCACGGGCGCGTTCGTGCTCGCCGCGGCCGGGCTGCTCGACGGGCGCCGCGCGACCACGCACTGGGCGCACACCGACGTGCTCGCGTCCCGGTACCCGCGCGTGGAGGTCGACCCGGACGTCCTCTACGTCGACAACGGCAGCGTGCTCACCTCGGCGGGCAAGGCGGCCGCGATGGACCTGTGCCTGCACCTGGTCCGCCTCGACCACGGCTCGGCGCTCGCCAACACGATCGCCCGCCGGCTCGTCGTCCCCCCGCACCGGGCCGGGGGCCAGGCGCAGTTCGTCACGGCTCCCGTCCCGGCACAGGACGACCACCCGCTCGCGGACCTCTTCCCGTGGGTCCTTCAGCGGCTCGGCGAGCCGCTGACCGTGGAGGACCTGGCCCGCCGGGCGAACATGAGCGCGCGCCACCTGACCCGCCACTTCCGCACCGTCACCGGCACCACCCCGCTCCAGTGGCTGCTGACCCAGCGGATCCGCCACGCCCAGGAACTCCTGGAGGCGACCGGTGACAGCGTGGACGCCATCGCGACCGCCACGGGCATGGGCACGGCCACGACCCTGCGCCGTCACTTCAACCGCACCATCGGCGTACCACCGGACACGTACCGCCGCACGTTCCGCGCCACGCGCTCGACGCATGCGACGCACTCGACGGACTCGACGCATGCGGAGTCTCACAGGCATGCCGGGCATGACCGAGCGGCGGGGATGCACTAGAGTTATCTCGACATCGAGATAACTGCTTACGGCGCACCGCAGCCGCCTACCCGGTAAGGGTTACCTAACTAAGCCTTACCTTAGCGGATCGGCGAGGGGTCGTGGCGGCAGCATGGCGGTAATACGCGCACATTGATGAAGGAGACTGTCGTGTCGGCGAACAGCTTCGACGCCCGCAGCACGCTGCGCGTGGGCGACGAGTCGTACGAGATCTTCAAGCTGGACAAGGTAGAGGGCTCTGTGCGCCTTCCCTACAGCCTGAAGGTGCTTCTGGAGAACCTCCTCCGCACCGAGGACGGCGCGAACATCACCGCCGACCACATCCGTGCCCTGGGCAACTGGGACTCGCAGGCTCAGCCGAGCCAGGAGATCCAGTTCACGCCGGCCCGCGTGATCATGCAGGACTTCACCGGTGTGCCCTGTGTCGTCGACCTCGCCACCATGCGTGAGGCCGTCGCCGCGCTCGGCGGCGACCCGGCGAAGATCAACCCGCTGTCGCCGGCCGAGATGGTCATCGACCACTCCGTCATCGCCGACAAGTTCGGCACCAACGACGCGTTCGCCCAGAACGTCGAGCTGGAGTACGGCCGCAACCGCGAGCGCTACCAGTTCCTCCGCTGGGGCCAGACCGCCTTCGACGACTTCAAGGTCGTCCCGCCGGGCACCGGCATCGTCCACCAGGTGAACATCGAGCACCTGGCCCGTACGGTCATGGTCCGTAACGGCCAGGCGTACCCCGACACGCTCGTCGGCACCGACTCGCACACCACCATGGTCAACGGCCTGGGCGTGCTCGGCTGGGGCGTCGGCGGCATCGAGGCCGAGGCCGCCATGCTCGGCCAGCCGGTCTCCATGCTGATCCCGCGCGTCGTCGGCTTCAAGCTGACCGGCGAGCTGCCGACCGGCACCACCGCCACGGACCTCGTCCTCACGATCACCGAGATGCTGCGCAAGCACGGCGTCGTCGGCAAGTTCGTCGAGTTCTACGGTGAGGGCGTCGCCGCCACCTCCCTCGCCAACCGCGCCACCATCGGCAACATGTCGCCGGAGTTCGGCTCCACCGCCGCGATCTTCCCGATCGACGGCGAGACCCTGAACTACCTGAAGCTGACCGGCCGTTCCGAGCAGCAGGTCGCGCTGGTCGAGGCGTACGCCAAGGAGCAGGGCCTCTGGCTGGACCCGGCCGCCGAGCCGGACTTCTCCGAGAAGCTGGAGCTCGACCTCTCCACGGTCGTCCCCTCCATCGCCGGCCCGAAGCGCCCGCAGGACCGCATCGTCCTCGCGAACGCCGCCCAGCAGTTCGCCCAGGACGTGCGCAACTACGTCGCCACCGCCGACGAGGCGGGCGAGGAGTCCTTCCCGGCCTCCGACGCCCCGGCCGTCAGCAACGGCGTCCCGTCGAACCCGGTCGAGGTGACCGCCCCCGACGGCACGACCTACACGATCGACCACGGCGCCGTGACCGTCGCCGCGATCACCTCCTGCACCAACACCTCGAACCCGTACGTGATGGTCGCCGCCGCGCTCGTCGCGAAGAAGGCCGTCGAGAAGGGCCTGACCCGCAAGCCGTGGGTCAAGACCACCCTCGCCCCGGGCTCGAAGGTCGTCACCGACTACTTCGACAAGGCGGGCCTGACCCCGTACCTCGACAAGGTCGGCTTCAACCTCGTCGGCTACGGCTGCACCACCTGCATCGGCAACTCCGGCCCGCTGCCGGAGGAGGTCTCCAAGGCCGTCAACGAGCACGACCTCGCGGTCACCTCGGTCCTCTCCGGCAACCGGAACTTCGAGGGCCGTATCAACCCCGACGTCAAGATGAACTACCTGGCCTCCCCGCCGCTGGTCGTCGCGTACGCGCTCGCCGGCTCGATGAAGGTCGACATCACCAAGGACGCGCTCGGCATCGACACCGAGGGCAACCCGGTCTTCCTCAAGGACATCTGGCCCTCCGAGGCCGAGGTGAACGACGTCGTCGCCAACGCCATCGGCGAGGACATGTTCAGCAAGTCCTACCAGGACGTCTTCGCGGGCGACGCCCAGTGGCAGGCGCTCTCGATCCCGACCGGCAACACCTTCGAGTGGGACGCCGAGTCCACCTACGTCCGCAAGCCCCCGTACTTCGAGGGCATGACGATGGAGACCACCCCGGTCACCGACATCGTCGGCGCGCGCGTCCTCGCCAAGCTGGGCGACTCGGTCACCACCGACCACATCTCCCCGGCCGGCGCCATCAAGGCCGACACCCCGGCGGGCAAGTACCTGACGGAGCACGGCGTCGAGCGCCGTGACTTCAACTCGTACGGTTCCCGCCGAGGCAACCACGAGGTCATGATCCGCGGCACGTTCGCCAACATCCGCCTGCGCAACCAGATCGCGCCGGGCACGGAGGGCGGCTACACCCGCGACTTCACGCAGGCCGACGCCCCGGTCTCGTTCATCTACGACGCCTCGCGCAACTACATCGACCAGGGCATCCCGCTGGTCATCCTGGGCGGCAAGGAGTACGGCTCCGGCTCGTCCCGCGACTGGGCGGCCAAGGGCACGGCCCTCCTCGGCGTCAAGGCCGTCATCACCGAGTCGTACGAGCGCATCCACCGCTCGAACCTCATCGGCATGGGCGTCCTCCCGCTCCAGTTCCCGGCGGGCCAGTCGGCCGACTCGCTCGGCCTGACCGGCGAGGAGACCTTCTCCATCGCGGGCATCACGGAGCTGAACGACGGCACGACCCCGAGCACGGTCAAGGTCACCACGGACACGGGCGTCGAGTTCGACGCGGTCGTCCGCATCGACACCCCCGGCGAGGCGGACTACTACCGCAACGGCGGCATCATGCAGTACGTCCTCCGCAACCTGATCCGCGGCTGACGCATCGCCTGACACAACGCAACGGGCCCCGCTCCTCGAAGGAGGAGCGGGGCCCGTCCGCATCGGGAATTCCTGAAAGGTTGAACGATGCTCGTCGGAAACTGGAACTGGGTCTCTTTCGTACTGGGTTTGATGGCCCTGTCCATTGGGGTGTCGGTCCTGGCGGTGGGCGAGTTCAGAGGGAACGAGTTCACCGTGGTCCTGAGCCTGGGCCTTGGGGGATGGGTGTCGGTGACGGCTCCCTTCGCAGGGGCTCGGGTCGACGAGCGGGGGATTCACTACCGGGGCATTTTCAAGTGGACTCGCCTGTCCTGGGGCGAGGTCCAGTCGGTCCTCGTCGAACCGCTGGGCGGGAGCGGTCTCCTGGAGGCGGAGATGCCCGTGGTCAAGAAGACGGACGGCAAGGACCTGCCGATTCTGGTTCTGGCCGGCTACACCTCGGGGCGTCCGCGTACCAACGGCCGGGTGCGACAGCAGGTCACGGTCATGCGTGAGGCGCTGGACCGCGCCCACCGTCGCTGACCGCCTTCCGGGTCGGCGAGAACTGGTTCCGGGCTCCACGCACACGCAACGGGCCCCGCTCCTCGAAGGAGGAGCGGGGCCCGTTCGTCTGTTCTTCAGGCGCCAGGGGCGTCGATCAGAACATCAGGCGGTACGTGTTCCAGCCGCCCGTGCCGATGACGGCCTTCGGCTTGAACGGGGCGGAGGCGATGCCGGTGCCCGAGTAGCGGTACAGCTTGCCGGACGTGTCGCGGGCGATCAGGTCCGTGATGCCGTCCAGGTCGATGTCACCGACCGAGACGAGGTTGTTGAACATGTTCCAGCCGGCACCGATCTTGGTGCGGGCGGCGAACGGGGCCTTGTAGTTGCCCGTGCCCTTGTACAGCCACAGCACGCCCGAGCCGTCGCGCGCGACGATGTCGGCCTTGCCGTCGTTGTTCAGGTCGCCGTTGCCGGCGATCTGGGTGTACGCGCCCCAGCCCGCGCCGACCAGGGTACGGCTGGTGACCTTGCCGTTGCCGTAGCCGAGGTAGATGTACAGCTTGCCGGCGTTGTCACGGGCGAGCAGGTCGTCCGCGGCGGCGCCGCCCAGGTTGCCGGTGGAGATCACCTTGTTGTAGATGCCCCAGCCACTGCCGATGCGCACCGGGTCCTCGCCCCAGGCGAGGTAGTCCAGCGTGCCGTTGGTGACCGCCCAGATGCCGTCGGAGCTGCCGTCGGCGTCGTGGTCGACCTGGGTGAGCTGCTTGGTGTACTCCCAGCCCGAGCCCGTGAACATGCGGCTGTCGAGGCCGCCCGTGCCGTTCGGGACGTAGCCGTACATGAAGCCCGTGCTGTCGACGCCGTACAGGGCGTTGACCGGGGCGTCGGCCGCAGCGGCCGGGGAATTGAAGGCGCCGGCGGCCGGCGCGGACTGCGCGGAGTCCGCAGAGCGGGGCGTCGGGGCCTCCGCCGCGACCGCGCTCGTGGTCGTGGCGACCAGGGCCGCGGTTATCGCCGCGACCGTGACACGGGACAGGATGCCCGTGGTGTTCAGGCCAGAAGAATTGGCCACGTAGTGCTCCCCTTTTTTGTCGAAACGGATCCGCCGCGCCCCTCTCGAGGGACGCGGCGGACCACTCATGCCCAAAGATCCTCGCACAGGATCTTCACAGGGCAATTTGTTTGTGACAGAACTGTTTCGGATAGACGGTCATGTTAGGTCGAATCAGCGCAGCAGCTCGACTTCCGCCAATTGCGCCTCGCCGTCCAGAATTAGACGGTATGTCGTGAATGCCGAAGGTGATTTGACCGTGAACGCCCTGGTTTGACGGTCCCAGGTGAAGGACTCACCCGACCTTCTGTCCAAGTCCGTCCACTTCTTCCCGTCCGTCGAACCCTGCAGCACCCAACCCGACGGCGCCGAGCCCGCCGTCGCCGACGTCAGCGTGTACTGCACCGCCCGCGTCCCCGTCGCCATCGGGAAGTCCACCGGCGCCGTCACCGTCGCCGCCGTCCCCGACGTGTTGTCCACCAGCGGACCCGTCCCCGTCGTCGCGTCCGTGCGCGGCGACGGGCTCGCGCCGTCCGGGGTGATCGAGACCGGACCCGCGTGCTTGCCCGTGCCCCATGCCGACGGCCGCGGGCCCATGTCGAAGCTGAGCTTGCCGCCCCTGGCCAGCACGTCGTGCGGGAGCGCCGTGGAGGTCCACTGCTTGCCGTTCACCCGCACACCCTGGACGTAGATGTTCTTCGCGCTGTTCCGGGGCGCCTCGACCACCAGCGTGCGGCCGTTGTCCATCCGCACCGTCGCCTTCGTGAAGAGCGGCGAGCCGATCGCGTACTCCCCGCTGCCCATCACCAGCGGGTAGAAGCCGAGCGCGGAGAAGAGGTACCAGGCCGACTGCTCGCCGTTGTCCTCGTCGCCGTGGTAGCCCTGCCCGATCTCGCTGCCGGTGTACAGGCGGGAGAGGACCTCGCGGACCTTCTCCTGTGTCTTCCACGGCTGGCCCGCCGCGTCGTACATGTACGGAACGTGGTGCGCGACCTGGTTGGAGTGGCCGTACATGCCCATCCGGACGTCCCTGGCCTCCGTCATCTCGTGGATGACGCTGCCGTACGAGCCGACGAACTCCGGGCTCGCCGTCTCCGGAGTGGAGAAGTACGTGTCCAGCTTGTCGCCCAGGCCCTTCCGGCCGCCGTACAGCGCCGCCAGGCCCCGCGAGTCCTGCGGCGCCGTGAACGCGTAGCCCCAGCCGTTCGTCTCCGTGTAGTCGTGGCCCCAGATCCGCGGGTCGTAGCTCGCCGACGGAACCCGCCACTCGCCCTTCAGGTCACGGCCCTGGAAGAAGCCGGCCTCCGCGTCGAAGAGCGAGACGTAGCTCTGCGCGCGGGACAGGAAGTACGACGCCTCCTCCTGGTACCGCTTCTTCCCCGTCTTCTTGTGCAGCGCCTGCGCCATCTTCGCGATGCCGTAGTCGTTGAGGTACCCCTCCAGGGACCACGAGAGGCCCTCGTGGGTCTCGGTCGACGCGTAGCCGAGGAAGGGCGAGGTGTCCATGCCCTTCCGGCCCACGCCCCGGCTCGGCGGCACGACCGTGGCGTTCTTCAGCGCCGCCTCGTACGCCGCCTCGGCGTCGAAGTCCACGCCCTTGACGTACGCGTCGGCGAACGCCACGTCCGAGGACGTGCCGGTCATCAGATCCGCGTAGCCGGGGGAGGACCAGCGGGAGATCCAGCCGCCGTCCTTGTACTGCTGCACGAAGCCGTCGACCAGCTCGCCCGCCTTCGTCGGGGTGAGGAAGGAGTACGCCGGCCAGGTCGTGCGGTACGTGTCCCAGAAGCCGTTGTTGACGTAGACCTTGCCGTCCACCACCTTCGCCCCGGTATGGGTGGGGGTGTCCTCGCCCGTCATCGGGGAGAACGGGCTCGCGTACTTGTACGTCGACCCCACCTTCTCGAAGCCCGAGTTCGGGTAGAGGTAGAGGCGGTAGAGCGAGGAGTAGAGGGTCGTCAGCTGGTCGTGGTTCGCGCCCTCCACCTCCACCCGGCCGAGGATCCGGTCCCAGGCGTCCTGCGCCCGGTCCTTCACCGTCTCGAAGCGGCTGCCCTCCGGCAGCTCGTCCGCGAGGTTCGCCCTGGCCTGGTCGACCGAGAGCAGCGAGGTCGCGAGCCGGAGGGTCACCGTGCGGTCCGCGCCCGCGTCGAAGCGGAAGTGGCCCTTCACGCCCTGCGCGGCGGAGTCGGTGACCGGTGCGTCGAAGACGCCGTACACGAACATCCGCGTCGCGCCGGTCGACAGGCCGCTCTTCACGTCGGAGTAGCCGGTGAAGGAGCGCGTCGCCGGGTCGAGCGTCAGACCGCCCTGGTCGGTCACGTTGTCGAAGATCACGCTCGCGTCCTCACCGGGGTAGGTGAAGCGCATCATCGCCGCGTGGTCCGTCGGGGTCATCTCGGCCTTCAGGCCGTTCTCGAAGGTGACGCCGTAGTGGTGCGGGCGCGCCGTCTCCTTCTCGTGGCGGAAGGCGAGCGCCCGCGCCGTCCGGTCGGTCACCGGAGCGCCGGCCGCCGCCGAGGGCATCAGCTGGAAGGTCTGCCGGTCACCCATCCAGGGGCTCGGCTCGTGGCTCGCGGCGAAGGCCTGCACGGTCGGCAGGTTGTCCGCGTTGTTGCCGCGCGCGTACTCGTACAGCCAGCTCTGCGAGGCCGCGTTGGTCACCGGCGTCCAGAAGTTGAAGCCGTGCGGGACCGCGGTGGCCGGGAAGGTGTTGCCGCGCGAGAACGAACCGCTGGAGTTCGTGCCCCGGGTGGTCGAGGCGTAGTCGGAGAGCCGGGCGAGCCGCTTCTCGGGCGCCTTGGGCTTCAGCGCGATGTCGTCGATCCAGCCCTGGAACTTCGCCGGGCCCTTGGGGGAGTCGTACGCGACCAGGATCCGGTCCACGGTCTTCCCGGCCGCGACCGAGCCGATCCGGGCGGACACCTGGTTCCACTGGTTGACGTAGAGCCGCTTCGCCGCGCCCTGTCCCTGCGGGGAGAGCGGGCCGCCGTGGGAGTCGGTGGCCCGCAGCTCGCTCAGCAGGGTGCCGTCGGTGAACGCCAGGTCGACCGACACGTTCGTGGCCGGGTAGTTGAGGTCCGTCTCGGGCATGGACGGGAAGATCCGGTACGACAGCTCGGTGTCCCGCTCGACGCGGGTGTCCACGTCGAAGATCCGGTTGTACGAGTACGCCCGGCCGGCCGGCTTGTGCGTACCGGCGTAGCGCAGCGCCCGCGTCCCGGTGAAGCCCGCGTTCGCCTTCGCGGTCGGCGAGCCGCCGGGGCCGCGGTCGACATGGCTGCGCATCTCCGGGGGCACGGGGGCCGAGGTGTCCCCGTTCGAGAACTGAACGTCGGCCAGTTGGGTGAGATTCGCGCCCGAGTTCTTCGTGATCTCCAGCCGGTAGTGGCGGTAGGCGGTGTCGCCCGCGAAGTCGAACGTCCGGGTCTCGAAGCGCTTGGCGAAGCTCTGGTCCGTCCGGCTGTCGAGGACCGTCCACTCCTTGCCGTCCGCCGAGCCCTTGAGCGTCCAGTCCTTCGGGTCGCGCTCGGCCGCGTCGTTCGCCGAGGTCAGCGCGTACGTGACCACCTTGACCGGCTCGTCCAGGTCGAACTCCAGCCAGGCGGTGGGCTCGAAACACCAGCCATTTCGTGGACGGCTGGAGATCGACCAGGTTCTCCTTGGTCTCTCCCGCTCCCGCGTGCTCGCCGCTGGCCCGCAGCGCCACGACCTTGTCGGTGACATTGCCCGGTATTCCACTGGCGAATCCACCGTCGACCCCCGACGCCCGGTGGGTGCCGTCCGCCGCGATGTCCACCGAGTTGCGCCAGGTGGGCTGGGTTTCGTCCGGTTCGAAGGAGGTGGTGAACTCCCGGGACGGTCTGTCCGGTTGGCCGGGAAGCGCCTGGGCCACCGAGGGTGTCGAGGTCAGTGCCAGAGCCGTCGACGCGAGCAGCGCGACGGCTCCGAGGCGGGGGTTCCGGGTCCGTGATCGGGTGCGAATGCTGGGATCCATGGAGTGTCGCCGCTCCTGCCAGTGGATTTGGACAACGTTGTCAGCCGAATGGCGCAGGCTCCAGTAGGGGGTCAAGTCGTAGAGGGTGTCAAGGGTGTTGACAGCAAGTCGGGGGAGGAAACGGCACTAATGCGCCGTCATAATCCGCGAGGTCTCAACTCGGGAAAGACTGCCGTGCAAACCGGCTTTCGATCTTGCTCAGGAGAAGGGAAGTGGACTATACCTGTCGGCGTCCGGGCCGTCGTGCCACACACCCGACGGCACGACGCCAGTACGTGTACGACCCAAGCTGCACACGAATGCGGTGGCGGGGCCCTTCGCCTGTGGCGAGCAGATAACGGGCGACCGGTACACCGCCTGAGTCCTGAATGAAGGCGAGGACTTGAGCATGGGATCCACCTCCGCGCACGACACCTCCGCGAACGGCACCACCGCGAACAGCTCTTCCGCGCCCGCCGGCGAGGGCCTCGGCCGCCGCAGTCTGATCAAGCGCTCCGCCGCTCTCGGTCTGATCTCGGTGCCGACGATGAGCTTCCTCTCCGCCTGCGCCAGCGGCGGCACCTCCGACGGCGGCGACAAGGTCGAGAAGGGCACCAAGTCCGAGAAGAACCCCCTCGGCGTCAACGGCTCGGCCCCCCTCGACTTCGTCCTCTTCGACGGCGGCTTCGGCCAGCAGTACGCCAAGGACGCGGTGAAGGTCTACGAGACCACCTACCCGCAGGCCAAGGTCAAGTTCACCGCCACCCAGAAGATCACCACCGAGCTGCAGCCGCGGTTCAACGGCGGCAACCCGCCGGACCTCATCGACAACTCCGGCGCCGAGCAGATGGACATGGGCGTCCTCGTCGGCCAGAAGCAGCTCGCCGACCTGACCGCGCTGCTCGACGCGGCCTCGATCGACGACCCGAACAAGAAGGTCCGCGACACGCTGCGCCCGGGCATCGTGGAGATGGGCCAGTTCGACGGCGCCCCGGTCTGGATCCTCTACTACGCCTACACGGTCTACGGCGTCTGGTACTCCCAGAAGCTCCTGGACTCGCTCGACGCGAAGTACCCGGAGACCTGGGACGAGATGCTGGCCGTCTGCGAGAAGGCCAAGAAGAAGGGCATCGCCGGCTGGACGTACGCCGGCAAGCACCCGTACTACGTCCCCTTCTCGCTCTACCCGATGATCGCCAAGGTCGGCGGCCGCGAGGTCCTCGACGCGATCGACAACCTGGAGCCGAAGGCCTGGGAGCACCCCGCGGTCAAGGCCTGTTTCGAGGCGTACTACGAGCTCCAGCGCAAGGGCTACATCCTCCAGGGCACCCCCGGCCTCGACCACATCCAGTCGCAGACCGCCTGGACCGAGGGCAAGGCGCTCTTCATCCCGAACGGCTCCTGGGTGGAGAACGAGGCGGCGAAGACCATGCCGGCCGACTTCAACCTGGCCGTCTCCGCCCCGACCGGTATCGATTCCTCCGACAAGATGCCCTTCGGCACCATCTGGGCCTCCGGCGGTGAGCCGTTCATCGTCCCGGCGAAGGCGAAGAACGTCGAGGGCGGCATGGAGCAGCTGCGCATCATGCTCAGCGAGGCCTCCTCGAAGAACTTCACCAAGTCCGTGAAGTCCCTGACCGCCTTCAACGGCGGCACCGACGGCATCGAGCTGACGCCGGGTCTGAAGTCCGGTGTCGCGGCCCTCGACAAGGCCGGTCAGAACGTCGTCAACCCGCGTCTGCAGGACTGGTACGTGGCGCTGCAGAAGGAGAAGATCGGTGTCGCCGGCATCGGCGAGATGATGGCCGGCCGGGCGACCCCGGCCGAGACGATCAAGAAGATCCAGAAGTTCGCCGACGAGGCGGCCAAGGACTCCTCCATCAAGCACTACAAGCACCAGTGAGCTGTGCCGGGGCCCCTTCCCGCCGACCGGGAGCGGGCCCCGGCTCCTTGCGTACGGCACACGCGCCGCGCACGGCACCAGCGGCTACTCCGCGGGAAGATCGGGGTCGGTAGGAATGCAACACGGCAAATACCGTTTCATCGTGGGGTTCCTGGCGATCCCCCTGGCCATGTACGCGCTGTTCGTCATCTGGCCCTTCATCCAGTCCATCTACTACTCGTTCACGGACTGGAGCGGACTCAGCCCCGAATTCCGGATGGTCGGGTTCGACAACTACAGCCGCATGCTCGACGACGAGGTGTTCTGGAAATCCCTCCAGCACAGCCTGACCTTCGCGGTCGTGCTGCCGCTGGTCACCGTCGGCCTCGCGCTGTTCTTCGCGTTCATGCTCAATGTCGGCGGTCGGCGCCGCCGGGGCGCGGCCGTCGCCGGCGTCCGCGGCTCGTCGTTCTACAAGATCGTGTACTTCTTCCCGCAGGTGCTGTCCATCGCGATCGTGGCGCTGCTCTTCCAGTTCGCCTACAACCCGAACAGCGGAGCCATCAACTCGGTTCTCAAGGGAGTCGGACTCGGCAGCATCCAGCCCGACTGGCTGGGCGACCCGAACCTGGCCCTCATCTGTGTGATGGTCGTCCTCGTCTGGTCCACGGTCGGTTTCTTCGTGGTCCTCTTCTCGGCGGGTATGGCCTCGATCCCCAAGGACTTCTACGAGGCGGCGCTGCTCGACGGCGCGAACCGCTTCACCACCTTCTTCAAGATCACCCTGCCGCTGCTCTGGGACACCGTGCAGTCCGGCTGGATCTACATGGGCATCCTGGCGCTCGGCGCCGAGTCCTTCGCCGTCGTGCAGATCATGACGGTGGGCCCCAACGGCGGCGGGCCGGACTACTCCACCATCGTGATGCCGCTGTACGTGTACCAGAAGGCCTTCCGCGACGGTCAGGCCGCCTACGCGACCACGATCGGTGTCGCGCTGCTCGTCGTCACGCTGCTCTTCGCGGCGGTCGTCATGCGGTTCGGCCGGCGCGAGCGGCTGGAGTACTGATGCTGTGTCTTCCCGGCGGCCACGCCCCGGATCCCCAGCAGGAAAGCAGCTCGGTCGCGGTGGCCGGCACGACAGCACGAGGTGACCTCCGGTGAAAGCCATCGACACCCCTCCCGCGGGCGCGGCGCTGCCCGAGCCGCCCGAGTCCGGCGTCACGAAGACGAGCGCGCCCGCCGTCCCCCGGCGGGAGCCGAAGAGTGAGGGCAGCACCCTCAACGTCTTCTCGCACGGCATCCTGATCATCTGGGCGATCATGGTGGTCATGCCGCTGCTGTGGGCGGTCATGACCTCCTTCAAGACCGACCGGGCGATCTTCACCTCGCCCTGGGCGCTGCCCGACAAGCTGCACTTCGAGAACTGGTCGCGCGCCTGGACCGAGGCGCACATGAGCGACTACTTCCTGAACACCATCCTGGTGGTCGGCGGCTCGCTCATCGGCACGCTGCTCTTCGGCTCGATGGCGGCCTACGTCCTGGCCCGCTTCGAGTTCCCGGGCAACCGCTTCATCTACTTCCTGTTCATCGGCGGGATGAGCTTCCCGATCATCCTGGCGCTGGTGCCGCTCTTCTACGTGCTGCAGAACATGGCCCTGCTGAACACGCTGCACGGCCTGATCCTGGTCTACATCGCGTACTCGCTGCCGTTCACGGTCTTCTTCCTCACGGCCTTCTTCCGCACCCTGCCGACCTCGGTGGCGGAAGCGGCCTTCATGGACGGCGCCTCGCACACCCGGACCTTCTTCCAGGTGATGCTGCCGATGGCCAAGCCCGGTCTCATCAGCGTGGGCATCTTCAACTTCCTGGGACAGTGGAACCAGTACCTCCTGCCCACCGTGCTCAACACCGAGCAGGACAAGAAGGTGCTCTCCCAGGGCCTGGTGCAGCTCGCGGTGAGCCAGGGCTACAAGGGCGACTGGTCCGGACTCTTCGCCGGCCTGGTGATGGCGATGCTCCCGGTCCTCGCCGCGTACATCATCTTCCAGCGCCAGGTGGTCGCCGGTCTGACGGCCGGCGCCGTGAAGTAACCGATCCATATACGCGCGAAGGGCGGCTCCCCTGCGGGGGCCGCCCTTCGCCGTACCCGCGCGTACCTCCTCGTACCCGCCCTGACCTGCTCTGACCTGCGTGTTCGCCGCTGCGGCCAGGTGCCGTGCGGCATCATGGAAGGAAGGCCGCGGCGGGGCTCATCCGAGCCTCCACTTGCTCAAGGTCTTGACGGGAGACAACCCCAAAGGCTCAGCTTAGAGTTCACAAGTTGGAGAACAAGCTGGGGTCTCACAGGCGCGGCCCCGGCCGGGGCGGTGATCACACCGTCCATCGCAGGCGGGAGTGGATGAGTCGATGGAGACTCCGGGGTCGCAGACATCTCTGCACAGGGCCAATCTCGAGCGGGTGGTCCGTGCGGTACGCATGGCGGGCTCGCTCACCCAGGCGGAGATCGCCCGGGCGACGGGCCTGTCCGCCGCCACGGTCTCCAACATCGTGCGAGAACTGAAGGACGGCGGAACCGTCGAGGTCACGCCCACATCGGCGGGCGGCAGGCGGGCGCGCAGCGTCTCGCTCTCCGGCGACGCGGGCATCGTCATCGGGGTCGATTTCGGCCACACCCATCTGCGGGTCGCCGTGGGCAACCTCGCCCACCAGGTGCTCGCCGAGGAGTCCGAGCCGCTGGACGTGGACGCCTCCTCCGCGGAGGGCTTCGACCGGGCGGAACAGCTGGTCATGCGGCTCATCGGGGCCACCGGCATCGGCCGTGACAAGGTCGTCGGCGTCGGGCTGGGCGTCCCGGGCCCGATCGACGTCTCCTCCGGCACGCTCGGCTCCACCTCCATCCTGCCGGGCTGGAGCGGCATCAACCCGGCCGACGAGCTCTCGGGCCGTCTCGGCGTACCCGTGTACGTCGACAACGACGCCAATCTGGGCGCGCTCGGCGAGCTGGTGTGGGGCAGCGGGCGGGGTGTGAAGGACCTGGCGTACATCAAGGTCGCCAGCGGCGTGGGAGCCGGCCTCGTCATCGACGGGCGGGTCTACCGGGGCCCCGGCGGCACGGCGGGCGAGATCGGGCACATCACGCTCGACGAGTCGGGCCCGGTCTGCCGCTGCGGCAACCGCGGCTGCCTGGAGACCTTCGCGGCCGCCCGCTACGTCCTGCCGCTGCTGCAGCCCGGCCACGGCCCCGATCTGACCATGGAACGGGTCGTCCAGCTGGCCCGCGAGGGCGACCCGGGCTGCCGGCGCGTCATCGCCGACGTGGGCCGCCACATCGGCAGCGGGGTCGCGAACCTCTGCAACCTGCTCAACCCCAGCCGGGTGGTCCTCGGCGGCGACCTTGCCGAGGCCGGTGAGCTGGTCCTGGCGCCCATCCGCGACTCCGTCTCGCGGTACTCCATCCCCAGCGCCGCGCGCCAGTTGTCGCTGGCTCCCGGGGCGCTCGGCGGCCGTGCGGAGGTCCTCGGCGCGCTGGCTCTCGTACTGAGCGAAATGGGCGATTCGACCCTGCTTGAGAGTGCCCTCCCCGGTGCCGCGCAGGCCTCCGCGCCTGCCTTCACTTAGATAACGAATGGCACCGTTGCCATCTCGTTAAGGATTTACTTCTTGACGATGTCTCTGCGGCCGAGTTGACTTCCAGCCACCTCGGCCGCAAAGTCGCGGCCTCGTCAGGGAGGCAACCCCACATGAACGCAGTGACGCGTCGCATCGTCATAGGCACGGCCGCGGTTTCCATGGCCCTCTCCGTCGCCGCCTGTGGCAAGGCGGGCGACAGCGACTCGGGTAACGGGAGCGGCGGCGACAGCAAGACCATCGGTCTGCTGCTCCCGGAGAACAAGACCACGCGCTACGAGACCTTCGACCGCCCGATCATCGAGGCGAAGATCAAGGCTCTCTGCTCGGACTGCGAGGTCAAGTACAACAACGCCGCGCAGGACACCGAGACGCAGAAGAAGCAGTTCGACGCGCTGGTGACCCAGGGCGTGAAGGTCATCATCCTGGACTCCGTCGACTACAAGGCCACCAAGTCCTGGGTCCAGCAGGCCGAGAAGAAGGGCGTCAAGGTCGTCGCGTACGACCGGCTGGCCGAGGGCCCGATCTCCGCCTACGTCTCCTACGACAACGAGAAGATCGGCCGCCTCCAGGGCGAGGGCCTCGTGAAGGCGCTCGGCGACAAGGCCAAGGACGCCAACGTTGTCATGATCAACGGCTCGCCGACCGACCCGAACGCGCCGCTGTTCAAGAAGGGCGCCCACAGCGTCCTCGACACGGCCGTCAAGAAGGTCGTCTACGAGCAGGACATCCCGGACTGGTCCCCGGACGAGGCCAACAAGAAGATGGGTGCCGCCATCGACTCGCTGGGCAAGGACGGCTTCCAGGGCGTCTACTCGGCCAACGACGGCATGGCCGGCGGCATCATCACCGCCCTCTCCAAGCAGGGCATCAAGGTCCCGGTCGGCGGCCAGGACGCCGAGCTCGCCGGTCTGCAGCGGATCCTGAAGGACGAGCAGTCCTTCACGATCTACAAGCAGATCAAGCCGGAGGCCGAGACCACCGCCGAGATCGCCGTCCGCCTCCTCAAGGGCGAGAAGATCGACGACCTCGTCCCCACCAAGGTCACCAGCCTGACCGGTGAGTTCAAGGACATCCCGGCGAAGCTGTACGACGCCCAGATCGTCACCAAGGGCGACATCGCCGGCACGATCATCAAGGACGGCGTCTACAAGGCGGCCGACATCTGCACCGCCGAGTACAAGGCGGCCTGCGAGGCGGCGGGCATCAAGTAACCCCCGCTGCCGGTACGGCCCTTCGGAGCCTCCCGGGCCGCCCCGCGGCCTCCTCCGACCGGCCCCCGGTCCGGTCCGGCGCCCCCGCCCCGTTCCACGCCCCGCAAGCGGGGGCGGGGCGCCGGACTCTCTCACAGCCCCTCCCAGTGCTCTTCGCACCACCATCCCCGCCGGTCAGGCGGCGAAGGAGATGATTCACGTGTCCGCTACGCCCGTGCTGGCGTTGCGCGGGGTCTCCAAGCGGTTCGGCGCCGTCCAGGTGCTCACCGACGTAGAACTGGAGATCCACGCCGGTGAGGTCGTCGCGCTGGTCGGCGACAACGGCGCCGGCAAGTCGACTCTCGTCAAGACGATCTCGGGTGTGCACCCGATCGACGAGGGCGTCATCGAGTGGGACGGCAAGCCCGTCCAGATCACCAAGCCCCACGACGCCCAGAACCTCGGGGTCGCCACCGTCTACCAGGACCTGGCGCTCTGCGACAACCTCGACGTCGTCGCCAACCTCTTCCTCGGCAGCGAGCTGAGCTCCGGCTCCGTCCTCGACGAGATCGCCATGGAGAAGCGCGCCAAGGAGCTCCTGGACACCCTGTCCATCCGCATCCCGTCGGTCCGCATCCCCGTCGCCGCCCTCTCCGGCGGCCAGCGTCAGGTCGTGGCCATCGCGCGCGCCCTGATCGGCGACCCGAAGATCGTCATCCTGGACGAGCCCACCGCCGCCCTCGGCGTCGAGCAGACCGCACAGGTGCTCGACCTCGTGGAGCGGCTGCGCGAGCGCGGCCACGGCGTCATCCTCATCAGCCACAACATGGCCGACGTCCGCGCGGTCGCGGACCGCGTCGCGGTCCTGCGCCTCGGCCGCAACAACGGCGACTTCAAGGTCGCCGAGACCAGCCACGAGACGATCATCGCCGCCATCACCGGTGCCACGGACAACGCCGTGACCCGTCGGCAGGCCCGGACGGCCTCGGCCACGGCCACCGCCACGAAGGAGGACGCGAAGTGAGCGACCTCGCCAAGACCCCCGAGACGCCCGAGACGGCCGACACGGCCCCCGAGGCCGCCGTACCGGCCCAGGCCGCCCCCGCGGAGGCCTCCGCCGCCCCGATCCCCGCCGTCGACCCGCGCCTGCTGGTCCGCGAGGAGGGCCTCAAGGGCTACTGGACCGAGTTCAGCCGCAAGATCCGCGGCGGCGAGCTCGGCTCGCTTCCCGTCGTCCTCGGCCTGATCGTCATCGCGATCGTCTTCCAGGTCCAGAACAGCAACTTCCTCTCCGCGAGCTCCGTCGCCAACATCGCGGTCTACTCCTCCGGCCTCGGCATCATGGCCGTCGGCATCGTCTTCGTCCTCATCCTGGGCGAGATCGACCTGTCGATGGGCTCGGTCGCGGGCGTCGGCGCCGCCGTGTGGGCGGTGCTCCAGGTCACCAACGGTGTGAACGACCTGCTCGCCGTCGTCATCGCCGTCGCGTCCGGCCTGCTCATCGGCCTGCTGCACGGCTTCTTCTTCGCCAAGATCGGCGTCCCGGCCTTCGTGGTCACCCTCGCCGGCTTCCTCGGCTGGAGCGGCCTGCAGATCTGGCTGATGGGCAAGGAGGGCTCGATCAACGCCCCCTCCGGCTCGATCGTGGAGAACCTGACGGCGTACTACTTCGAGGACAAGGCTGCCGCGTACGGCCTGGCCCTCGTGGCGGTCCTCGCCTACGCCGGCTCCCTGCTGCTCGACGCCAAGCGCCGCAAGTCCGCCGCCCTGCCGTCCCGGCCGGTCAGCGAGATCGTGCTGCGCACCGCCGTCGTCGCGGTCCTCTGCTTCGTCGTCGCCTACGTCCTGAACGAGCCCGAGGGCGCCCGCGGTCTGCCGCTGGCCCTGGTCCTCTTCCTGGCCGTCCTGGTGATCGCCGACTTCGTCGCCCGCCGCACGCTGTTCGGCCGCAAGGTCTTCGCGGTCGGCGGCAGCGCCGAGGCCGCGCGTCGCGCGGGCATCAACGTGGACCGGATCCGGATCATCGTCTTCGGCCTCTCGGGCATGCTCGCCGCCTTCGGCGGTCTCTTCGTGGCCAGCCTCTCGGGCGGCGCCACCAAGAGCCTCGGCAGCGGCAACACCCTGATGCTCGTCATCGCGGCGGCCGTCATCGGCGGCACCAGCCTCTTCGGCGGCCGCGGCAAGGTCTGGTCGGCACTCCTGGGCATGATCGTGATCCAGTCGATCCAGCAGGGCCTCAACATGATCGGCATGGCCAACGAGATCCAGTACATGATCACCGGCGCGGTGCTCCTCGCCGCCGTCGTGATCGACTCGGTCTCGCGCCGCACGCAGAAGACCGCGGGTCGCGCGTAGCGGCCACTGTCGGCAAGCACACAGTGTCCGGCGCCGGAGAACCGGTGCCGGGCACTGCTGCGTCTGGCCCTGTGTACCGCCCGTAGGCTCAGCGGTGTGTCGGCCACACGTGTGACGCGCACCCCGCCGCCCGCGACACAAGGTCGGGGACGGAACATTAGACTCGACAAATCGGCAAGCTCGACCAGCTCAATGGCAAGGAGGCACGGGTGGCATTGCTGACCCGTATCAGGGGACCGCGCGATCTGGACCGGCTCTCCCCGGAACAGCTGGACCAGCTGGCCGAAGAGATCAGGACGTTTCTCGTGGACGCCGTCTCCAAGACCGGCGGTCACCTGGGGCCCAACCTCGGCGTGGTCGAACTGACCATCGCCCTGCACCGAGTCTTCGACTCGCCCAAGGACAAGGTCCTGTGGGACACCGGCCACCAGAGCTACGTGCACAAGCTCCTCACCGGCCGCCAGGACTTCTCGAAGCTCAAGATGAAGGGCGGCCTCTCCGGCTACCCCGCCCAGGCCGAGTCCGAGCACGACATCATCGAGAACTCGCACGCCTCCACGGTCCTCGGCTGGGCCGACGGCCTGGCCAAGGCCAACGAGGTCCTGAAGAAGGACGACCATGTCGTCGCCGTGATCGGCGACGGAGCCCTCACGGGCGGCATGGCCTGGGAGGCGCTGAACAACATCGCCGCCGCCAAGGACCGCCCGCTGGTCATCGTCGTCAACGACAACGAGCGCTCCTACGCGCCGACCATCGGCGGCCTCGCCAACCACCTGGCCACGCTCCGCACCACCGACGGCTACGAGCGCTTCCTGGCCCGCGGCAAGGACATCCTGGAGCGCACCCCCGTCGTCGGGAAGCCGCTCTACGAGACCCTGCACGGCGCCAAGAAGGGCCTGAAGGACTTCATCGCCCCGCAGGGCATGTTCGAGGACCTCGGCCTGAAGTACGTCGGCCCCATCGACGGCCACGACATCGAGGCCCTGGAGTCCGCCCTGACGCGCGCCAAGCGCTTCGGCGGCCCGGTGATCGTCCACTGCCTCACCGAGAAGGGCCGCGGCTACCAGCCGGCCCTCCAGGACGAGGCCGACCGCTTCCACGCCGTCGGCAAGATCCACCCCGACACCGGTCTGCCGATCGCCTCCTCCGGCGCCGACTGGACCGGCGTCTTCGCCCAGGAGATGGTCGAGCTCGGCAAGGAGCGCGAGGACATCGTCGCGATCACCGCGGCCATGCTCCAGCCCGTCGGCCTCGACAAGTTCGCCAAGGCCTTCCCCGAGCGGGTGTACGACGTCGGCATCGCCGAGCAGCACGGCGCGGTCTCCGCGGCCGGCCTCGCCACCGGCGGCCTGCACCCCGTCTTCGCGGTCTACGCGACCTTCCTGAACCGCGCCTTCGACCAGGTCCTCATGGATGTGGCCCTGCACAAGTGCGGCGTCACGTTCGTCCTGGACCGGGCCGGCATCACGGGCACCGACGGCGCCTCCCACAACGGCATGTGGGACATGTCGATCCTCCAGGTCGTCCCCGGCCTGCGGCTCGCCGCGCCGCGCGACGCCGACCAGGTCCGCGCCCAGCTGCGCGAGGCCGTCGAGGTCACCGACGCGCCGACCGTCGTCCGCTTCTCCAAGGGCGCCGTCGGCCCCGCCGTACCGGCCCTGCGCCGCATCGGCGGCATGGACGTGCTCCGTGAGCCCGGCACGGACACGCCCGACGTCCTCCTGGTCTCCGTGGGCGCGCTCGCGCCGATGTGCCTGGACATCGCCGACCTGCTCGACAAGCAGGGCATCTCCACGACCGTCGTCGACCCCCGCTGGGTCAAGCCGGTCGACGAGGCGCTCGCGCCGCTCGCCGAGCAGCACCGCGTCGTCGTCACCGTCGAGGACAACAGCCGCGTCGGCGGTGTCGGCTCGGCCGTCGCGCAGGCCCTGCGCGACGCCGGTGTGGACGTTCCGCTGCGCGACTTCGGCATCCCGCCGCGCTTCCTCGACCACGCCTCGCGCGCCGAGGTGATGGCCGAGATCGGTCTGACCGCCCCCGACATCGCCCGTCAGGTCACCGGCCTGGTGTCGCGACTGGACGGGCTCACCGAGGACAGCGGCAAGGCCGTGGAGCCCGCGCGCGACTGACCCCGGTCACACCGCGTCACCATTGGGCCGGTCGGAGCACCCCACGGGGTGACCGACCGGCCCATTCGTGTGAAACCCGCATCCTCGACAGGCGCCACCCCTTTCGTGTCTCGATCATGGGGTCCTGGGACCGATGGCACGGAGGTACGACGGTGAGTACGGACCAGCAACCGCCACAGGCGAGTTCCGGAATGTTCCGGACGAAGACGGTCGAGCAGTCGATCCGCGACACGGAGGAGCCGGAGCACGCGCTCAAGAAGTCGCTCTCCGCCTGGGACCTCATGGTCTTCGGCGTGGGTGTGATCATCGGCACCGGCATCTTCGTCCTCACCGGCAAGGTGGCCAAGGAGAACGCCGGCCCGGCCACCGCCCTCGCCTTCATCGCCGCCGGCATCGTCTGCGCGCTCGCGGCGCTCTGCTACGCCGAGTTCGCCTCCACGGTCCCGGTCGCCGGATCGGCGTACACGTTCGCGTACGCCTCCATCGGCGAACTGCCGGCCTGGATCATCGGCTGGGACCTCGTCCTGGAGTTCGCGCTCGGCACCGCCGTCGTCGCCGTCGGCTGGTCGGGCTACGTCCGCTCGCTGATGGACAACGTCGACTGGCATCTACCGGCGGCTCTGGAAGGACCGGACGCCCCCGGCGGGACCTTCGACATCCTCGCCTTCCTGCTGGTCCTGGTCCTGACCGTGATCCTGGTCCTCGGCATGAAGCTGTCCGCACGGATCACCGCGCTCGTCGTGGCCATCAAGGTCACCGTCGTCATGATCGTGATCGTGGCCGGTCTGTTCTTCATCGTCGGCGACAACTACGACCCGTTCATCCCCCCGGCGGTCACCCCGGAGGGCGGCGGCTCCGCCTGGGACGCCCCGCTGGTCCAGACGATCTTCGGCTACGAGCCGACCAACTTCGGCGTCATGGGCATCTTCACCGCGGCCTCCGTCGTGTTCTTCGCCTTCATCGGCTTCGACGTGGTCGCCACCGCCGCCGAGGAGACCAAGCTCCCGCAGCGCGACATGCCCCGGGGCATCCTGGGCTCGCTCTTCATCTGCACGGTGCTCTACGTCGCCGTCGCGCTCGTCGTGACCGGCATGCAGCACTACAGCGAACTCTCGGTGAGCGCCCCGCTCGCCGACGCCTTCAAGGCCGTGGGGCACCCCTTCTACGCCGGTGTGATCAGCTTCGGCGCCGCGGTCGGCCTCACCACGGTCTGTCTGATCCTGCTGCTGGGCCAGACCCGGGTGTTCTTCGCGATGAGCCGTGACGGGCTGCTGCCGCGCTTCTTCTCGATCACCCACCCGCGCTTCAAGACGCCCTACCGGCCGACCATCCTGCTCGGTGTGATCATCGCCATCGTGGCCGGCTTCACCAGCATCAACGAACTCGCGACGCTGGTGAACATCGGCACGCTGTTCGCGTTCGTCGTCGTCGCCATCGGTGTGATCGTGCTCCGCCGCACCCGACCCGACCTGCACCGCGCCTTCCGTACCCCGTGGGTGCCGGTGCTCCCGATCATCTCGGTCGCCGCGTCGGTGTGGCTGATGCTGAACCTGCCGGGCGAGACCTGGTTCCGCTTCGCCGTCTGGATGGCGATCGGCGTCGTCGTCTACTTCCTCTACGGCCGCAGCCACAGCCGGCTGGGGAAGCAGGGCCAGGACGCGCTGTACTGACCCCCGCCCCCCGACCCCTAGGGGAGCACCGCGCGCGGGCCCACGCACCGGGCCCCGTGCTCACCCACCCGCCGCCGCAGTTCCCGGTCGGCCGTGACCACCAGGCACGGCCGACCGGCCGCGTTCCGGGCCAGCTCCACGATGAGGTCGTCGCCACTGCCCGGCGCCTCCTCGACCCGTACGCCGGGCACGGACTCCACGCCCCGGGCCCGGCCCTCCACGACGAGCACCACGTCGAAGGGGCCGCCCTCGGGCCCGTCCCCGGCCGCGAGCCGGTCGCGCAGCCGCTCGGCGGCGCCGCGACGGTCCCGCCACCAGCCGTCGGGCACCGAACCCACCACGTTGGCGCCGTCGACGATCAGCAGAGGCAGCTCCTGGTCCATGCGCACAGGATCTCAGCCCCCACCGGGGGCTTCGGGCCACCCCGGCACCCACTAAAGTCGACGAACAGCAGTCCGAGCGGACCTGCACCTTTCCACCGCTGATCTGTCGACCGGAGCGCCGCACCCCATGGCATATCGATCCGATGACCCGACCCGCCGTCTCCAGGGGCCGTACACGGTCCCGACCCTGCGGGGGAGCTGGCTCACCCGTGGCGCGGAGGGTCGCTTCAGTGCCTACCTGATGAACGACGGCGAGGTGCTGCGCTGGACCGAGGGCACCGACGGACGCTGGAGCGGCCCGGTCTCCCTCGGCGGCGGGGGCACGCTCCGGCCGATCCTGTCGGTCGGGCAGGGCGCCAACCACTACGTCCACATGGTGGGGCTGCGCCCCGTGCCGGACACCGAGGACCACGTCGAGCTGGTGCACTCGACCCAGTTCCAGACCGGCCGTCCGGCCGTCGAGTGGCGTTCGATCCAGCACTCCAACGGCAAGAGCTTCCCGTGGACCGGCAACCCGGCCGTCGCGGTGGACGCCCTGGGACGCGCGTACGTCTTCACCAAGAACGGTGGCGGCGGCCTGAGCGTACGGGCCCAGAAGGACGCCGGCGGCTGGCACCCGTGGTGGGACCTGTGGGGCAACCGCTCGGACCCGTCGCCGGTGGCGGCCACCAACGGCGACGGCTTCGTCGAGCTGTACTCGGCGAAGCCGGAGGGCCTGCTCCGCTACGAGCAGCAGGAGTCGGGCGGCAAGCCCGTCCGGCACGACGTGGTGCCCGTGCCCGCGCCGGTGACCTTCGGCACCCTGGCCGCGGTGACCGGCCCCTCGGGGCACGTCACGCTCTACTACCTCGACGAGGAGCAGCGCGTCTGCGCCTGGTCCCCGGGCCGCTCGCTTGAGCCGACGCCCTTCCTGGACGCGGTGGGGACGGGCCCGCTCACGGCCGCCCCCTGCCTGGTCGACGGCGTCGCGTCGACGGCGCTGGCCCAGCAGTCCGCCGACGGGCGGCTCGCCCTGGTCGCCTTCCCCGCCGAGGAGGAGACCGCCGTCACCAAGTGGACCGAGACGGGCGAGGCCCGCGGCCCGCTCACCACGACCCTCGCACAGGGCCTGGACGGCGGTCTGGTGGCCCTGACGGTCGCCGACGGACCGAAGGGACCCCTGCTGCTCACGATGCGCCAGAAGGCCGCGGCGGACGGCTTCCAGCTCGGCGCGTGGCAGTCGCTGGTCTGACCCGGAGGAAAGGCGAACGGCCCCGGCACCAGGAAGGTGCCGGGGCCGTTCGCTGTGCGCTGTCGGCGTTACGCCGGGACGCTCGCGACGCCCTGGGCGAGGAACGGCTTGCCGTTCACCCGCTGGGAGACGCCCTCACGGTCCAGGTACGGCGTGATGCCGCCCAGGTGGAAGGGCCAGCCGGCGCCCGTGATGAGGCAGAGGTCGATGTCCTGCGCCTCGGCGACGACACCCTCCTCCAGCATCAGGCCGATCTCCTGCGCCACCGCGTCCAGGACGCGGGCGCGGACCTGCTCCTCCGTCAGGACGACGTCGCCCTGCTTGAGGAGGGCGGCGACCTCGGGGTCCAGCTCCGGCTTGCCGGAGTCGTAGACGTAGAAGCCGCGCTTGCCGGCCTCGACGACCGCCTTGAGGTTCGGGGAGACGATGAAGCGCTCCGGGAAGGCGCGGTTCAGGGTCTCGGAGACGTGCAGACCGATCGCCGGGCCGACGAGCTCCAGGAGCACCAGCGGCGACATCGGCAGGCCGAGCGGCTCGATGGCCTTCTCCGCCGTCTCGACCGAGGTGCCCTCGTCGATGACGTTCTGGATCTCGCCCATGAAGCGGGTCAGGATGCGGTTCACGACGAACGCCGGGGCGTCCTTGGTGAGGACCGCGGTCTTCTTCAGCTTCTTCGCGACACCGAAGGCGGTGGCGAGCGAGGCGTCGTCCGTCTTCTCGCCGCGGACGATCTCCAGGAGCGGGAGGATCGCGACCGGGTTGAAGAAGTGGAAGCCGACCACGCGCTCCGGGTGCTGGAGCTTGGACGCCATCTCGCTGACGGAGAGCGAGGAGGTGTTGGTGGCGAGGATCGCGTGCGCCGGGGCGACCGCCTCGACCTCCGCGAACACCTTCTGCTTGACGCTCATCTCCTCGAACACGGCCTCGATGATGAAGTCCGCGTCCGCGAAGCCCTCGGCCTTGTCCAGGACACCGGAGACCAGGCCCTTGAGGCGGTTGGCCTTGTCCTGGTTGATCCGGCCCTTGCCGAGCAGCTTCTCGATCTCGCCGTGGACGTAGCCCACGCCCTTGTCGACGCGCTCCTGGTCGATGTCGGTCAGGACGACCGGCACCTCCAGGCGGCGCAGGAAGAGCAGCGCGAGCTGGGAGGCCATCAGACCGGCGCCGACGACACCGACCTTGGTGACCTGGCGGGCCAGCGACTTGTCCGGGGCACCGGCCGGCCGCTTGGCGCGCTTCTGCACCAGGTTGAAGGCGTAGATGCCGGAGCGCAGTTCGCCGCCCATGATCAGGTCGGCGAGCGCCTGGTCCTCGGCGTCGAAACCGGCCTGCAGGTCGCCGTCCTTGGAGGCGGCGATGATGTCCAGGGCACGGTACGCGGCCGGGGCCGCGCCGTGCACCTTGGAGTCGGCGATGAACCGGCCCTTGGCGACGGCCTGGTCCCAGCCCTCACCGCGGTCGATCTCCGGACGCTCCACCGTGACCGTGCCGTTGAGGACGGAGGCGGTCCAGATCAGCGACTGCTCCAGGAAGTCCGCGCCCTCGAAGAGCGCGTCGGCGATGCCGAGCTCGAAGACCTGCTTGCCCTTGAGCTGACGGTTCTGGTTCAGCGAGTTCTCGATGATGACCGAGACGGCCTTCTCCGCGCCGATCAGGTTCGGCAGGATCGTGCAGCCGCCCCAGCCGGGGACGAGACCGAGGAAGACCTCGGGCAGCGAGAAGGCCGGCAGGGCCTTGGAGACGGTGCGGTAGGTGCAGTGCAGACCGACCTCGACACCGCCGCCCATCGCCGCGCCGTTGTAGTACGCGAAGGTCGGCACGGCCAGCGCGGAGAGGCGCTTGAAGACGTCGTGGCCGCCCTTGCCGATGGCGAGCGCGTCGGAGTGCTGCTTGAGCAGCTCGACGCCCTTGAGGTCCGCGCCGACGGCGAAGATGAACGGCTTGCCGGTGATGCCGACACCGACGATGGAGCCCTCGGAGGCTTCCTTCTCGACCTGGTCGATCGCGGTGTTGAGGTTGGCCAGCGACTGCGGGCCGAAGGTGGTCGGCTTGGTGTGGTCGAAGCCGTTGTCCAGCGTGATCAGCGCGAACCGGCCGGCGTTCGCCGGGAGTTCGAAGTGCCGTACGTGGGCGCTGGTGACGACCTCGTCCGGGAACAGCTCGGCCGCACCCTTCAGAAGCTCTGCGGTGGTGCTCACTTGCCCTCCCAGTGGGGGTTCTCCCAGATGACGGTGGCGCCCATGCCGAAGCCGACGCACATCGTGTTGAGGCCGTAACGGACCTGCGGGTTCTCCTCGAACTGGCGGGCCAGCTGCGTCATGAGACGGACGCCGGAGGAGGCGAGCGGGTGACCGTAGGCGATGGCGCCGCCGTACTGGTTGACGCGGGCGTCGTCGTCGGCGATGCCGTAGTGCTCGAGGAAGGCCAGCACCTGGACGGCGAAGGCCTCGTTGATCTCGAAGAGGTCGATGTCCTCGATGGACAGACCCGCCTGGGCGAGCGCCTTCTCGGTGGCCGGGATCGGGCCGTAGCCCATGACCTCGGGCTCGACGCCGGCGAAGGCGTACGAGACGAGGCGCATCTTCACCGGGAGGTCGTGCTCGCGGGCGAAGTCCTCGGAGGCGATGATCGAGGCGGTGGCGCCGTCATTGAGACCGGCCGCGTTACCGGCGGTGACGTTGCCGTGGACGCGGAACGGCGTCTTCAGGTTCGCCAGCGACTCCAGCGTCGTGCCCGGGCGCATCGGCTCGTCGGCGGTGACCAGGCCCCAGCCGGTCTCGCCGCCCTCGGCGTTGGTGCGGCGCACCGAGATCGGCACCAGGTCCTGCTGGATCTTGCCGTCGGCGTACGCCTTGGCGGCCTTCTCCTGCGAGCGCACGGCGTACTCGTCGGCGCGCTGCTTGGTGATGCTCGGGTAGCGGTCGTGCAGGTTCTCGGCGGTCATGCCCATGAACAGGGCGGACTCGTCGACGAGCTTCTCGCTCACGAACCGCGGGTTCGGGTCGACGCCCTCGCCCATGGGGTGACGGCCCATGTGCTCGACACCGCCGGCGATGACGGCGTCGTACGCGCCGAAGGCGATGGAGCCGGCGACCGAGGTGACGGCGGTGAGGGCACCGGCGCACATGCGGTCGATGGAGTAGCCCGGGACGGACTGCGGCAGACCGGCGAGGATGCCGGCGGTACGGCCGAGGGTCAGGCCCTGGTCACCGATCTGCGTGGTCGCGGCGATGGCGACCTCGTCGATCTTCGCGGGGTCGAGGCCGGGGTTGCGGCGCAGCAGCTCCCGGATGGCCTTCACGACGAGATCGTCGGCGCGGGTCTCGTGGTAGATGCCCTTCGGGCCCGCCTTGCCGAACGGGGTGCGGACGCCGTCGACGAAGACGACGTCCCTGACGGTACGAGGCACGATGGCTCTCCTCCAGGGTGCGGGATGGCACTGCTGCGGCACGCGGCTAAGCGCGCGCTTGCTACCCCCATGCTACTTGCGGGTAACCATGCTGCCCACCCCCCTGGGCGGGAGCGGCGAAGGTCACACTGAGGGGAGGGTACGCCGAGGCCCCCGCCGGGGTGCGGCGGTGCATGTGTGCGCCCGGCGCACGCCCGTCCGATCGGAGGGTCTCGCGACCCGATGGGCTGAGACGCGGTGCGATGCCATGGCGAGGGGCGGACCGCGAGTCGAGGCTGGTTCCGCCGGGGCGCGAGGCCCCGGATCCCCGACCACGGAACGGACCTCCATGCCCGTCATCAGCAAGGACCACGCGGTTCCCCACAAGTCCACCGTCCCCGCGAACAAGGACGAGATGGTCAACCTCTTCGTGCGGGAGAAGCGCGACAACTCGCCCGAACACGGCCCGGATCGCAAGGCCGTCCTCATGCTCCACGGCCGGAGCGTTCCCGTCCTCGCGGGCTTCGACCTCCAGCACGCCTCCTACAGCTGGGCCGATGAGCTGGCGAAGGCCGGCTACGACGTCTTCATGATGGACCTCCAGGGCTCCGGGCAGTCGCCGCGCCCGTGGATGCACGACCCGCGGAACGCCAACCCGGCCGACCAGGGGCTCCTGAAGCCGCGACCGCCGGGCTTCACCCCCGGCCCGGGGACCAACCCGTCCCCACTGAACAACTCGGACAGCGACCGCGACGAGCTGCACACCGTCGTGGAGTGGATCCGCAAGGAGCGCGGCGTGGACAAGGTCGCCTTCATCGGCTGGTCGGCGGCGGCGTTCACCATGGGGCCGTACGCCGTGAAGAACCCCGCCAAGGTGGAGAGCCTCTTCCTGTTGGCGCCGATCTTCCCACCCGACGCCACGTCGACCCCACCGACCACGGTGCCCCAGCCCTTCCCGATGTTCCTGAACACGAGGTGGGGTGTCGAGTCCGGGTGGAACAAGGAGCTGCGCACGGCGGACCAGCGGGAACCCGGCATGGTCGAGAAGGTGTGGGCCGCGATCATGGAGAACGACGCGGTGGGCAGGGACTGGGGTCCGCCGGAGGGCATCAGCCGGTACCGGAACTTCGTCCGATGGGGCTGGAACAGCACGACGGCGGCGAAGGACGGTGTCCTCGGCGGAAGCGTGCCGATCATGATCGTGTACGGGGACGCCGACGCCACGGTGAACACCTCACCGCCCAACCCGAACAAGGAGCTCAACTTCTCGGTCCCCGCGCTCTACGACGCCGTCGCGGGCTCCCGCAAGCTCATGGTCAGGCTGGCGAGCGCGGGGCATTCGCTGGTGTGGGAGGTGCAGCACAAGAACGTGCACAAGCTCTCGAAGCACTGGCTCAAGCACTTCAAGGTCGACGGCAAGACCCAGGGCGTCTTCGACATGGCCGTCAACGGCGACCTCAGCTCGGTCCCGTAGGAACGGCGGAGCCCCCGGCCGCGCGCGGCCGGGGGCTCCGGGTCACTCCTTGGCGCTCGCCAGCGCCGTCACGAGCAGCGGCGTCACCAGTTCCACCTGCCACGGGCGCGCGCCGTAGCCGGTCAGGGCGGTGGCCACCTGGTCCGGGGCCGGGGGCTCCCAGCAGATGCGGCGGACCGTGTCCGGGGTGATCAGGTTCTCCTGGGGGAGGTTCAGCTCCTCGGCGAGGGCCGAGACCGCCGTGCGCGCCGCCGAGAGGCGGGCGGCCGCGGCCGGGTCCTTGTCCGCCCAGGCGCGCGGCGGCGGCGGCCCCGCCACCTGGGCGCCGGGCTGGGGCAGCTCGTTGTCCGGGAGGGCCTTCGCGCGGTCCACGGCCGCCTGCCACTGCTCCAGCTGGCGGCGGCCCATGCGGTGGCCGAAGCCGGGCAGCGCGGTCAGCGCCGCGACGTTCGCCGGCACCGCGAGCGCGGCCTCCACGATCGCCGCGTCGCTCAGCACCTTGCCGGGCGAGACGTCCCGCCGCTGGGCGATCCGGTCCCGGGCCGTCCACAGCTCGCGCACCACCGCCATCTGGCGGCGACGCCGGACCTTGTGCATGCCGGAGGTCCGCCGCCACGGGTCCTTGCGCGGCGGCGCGGGCGGGGCCGAGGCGATCGCGTCGAACTCCTGCAGCGCCCACTCCAGCTTGCCCTGCCGGTCGAGCTCCTTCTCCAGTGCGTCACGCAGGTCGACGAGGAGCTCGACGTCCAGCGCGGCGTACCGGAGCCAGGGCTCGGGCAGCGGGCGGGTGGACCAGTCCACCGCGGAGTGGCCCTTCTCCAGGGCGTAACCGAGTACGGACTCGACCATGGCCCCGAGCCCGACGCGCGGGAAGCCCGCGAGCCGCCCGGCCAGCTCGGTGTCGAACAGCCGGCTCGGCACCATGCCTATGTCCCGCAGGCACGGCAGGTCCTGGGTCGCGGCGTGCAGGATCCACTCGGTTCCGGCGAGCGCGTCGCCGAGGCCGGACAGGTCCGGGCAGCCCACCGGGTCGACGAGCGCCGTGCCCGCGCCCTCGCGGCGGAGCTGGACGAGATAGGCGCGCTGGCCGTAGCGGTACCCCGAGGCGCGCTCGGCGTCGACGGCGACGGGGCCGCGGCCCGCGGCGAAGGCGGCGATCACCTCGGCGAGCGCCTCGTCGGTCGCCACGACGGGCGGAATGCCCTCGCGGGGCTCCAGCAAGGGGATCGGCAGCCCGTTCGCAGGGACGTCGTCGTCCGGGGGAGCGCCCCCGGTGGTTCGCAGTGCTGTGTCTGCTGCGGTCTCTTGGGCGTCGGTCACGTGTCAAGGGTATCTGTGAACGGCAAGCGCCTGTCGACGGAACGTTCCGTCGACAGGCGCCGATGTTTCGTCAACCGCGCGGGGTGCCCGTTCGGGGACTCCAGGGGCTCGGCGGACCGGGGCGACGCGACGGGTTCAGTGGATGATCCCGGTGCGCAGCGCCACCGCGACCATGCCGGCGCGGTCACCGGTGCCCAGCTTGCGGGCGATCCGGGCCAGGTGGCTCTTCACGGTGAGGGCGGACAGGCCCATGGACACGCCGATCGCCTTGTTCGACTGGCCCTCGGCCACCAGCCGGAGCACCTCGACCTCGCGGCCGGAGAGCTCGCGGTAGCCGCCCGGGTGGCTCGGGGCACCCGGGGGGCGGCGGTGGCCGAGACGGGCGGCCGCGGAGCCGATGGGGGCGGCGCCGGGGCGGGTGGGGTGCCCGATGTTGGTCCGCGTGCCGGTGACGACGTAGCCCTTGACCCCGCCGGCCAGCGCGTTGCGGACCGCGCCGATGTCGTCGGCCGCGGAGAGGGCGAGGCCGTTCGGCCAGCCCGCCGCGCGGGTCTCGGACAGCAGCGTGAGGCCGCTGCCGTCGGGGAGGTGGACGTCGGCCACGCAGATGTCGCGCGGGTTGCCGACGCGGGGACGGGCCTCGGCGATGGACGACGCCTCGATGACGTCGCGTACGCCGAGGGCCCACAGGTGGCGGGTGACGGTGGAGCGGACGCGCGGGTCGGCCACGACGACCATGGCCGTCGGCTTGTTGGGGCGGTAGGCGACCAGGCTTGCGGGCTGCTCGAGGAGAACGGACACACGGCCTCCTGGGGAGATGCGGGACGGAGCCGGCTCGGGGAAGAAGCCGGGGGCGAACCCGTGCGGTGAAGGGGTCATGGAACTCTTCGGCAGCTCGGCCGCCCGCCTTTAGGGAAAGATCACGATTTGGTGAGTAACAATTGGGGCAATTCGGACGCGTGATCGATCATCCTACGAGTTTGCCTCCGTACGGGGGATCCCCGCGGCCCCTTCCGGGCCGCCCCGAAGGCCCTTCCCCGGCCCTTCCGCAGGTCCTTCCGCAGGTCCTTCCGCCGGCCCTTCCGCAGGTCCTCCCATACAGGCCCCCGGCCCGCCGCGGGCCCCGCGAAGGGCCCGCACCCTCGGCCCCGCGCGTGCGGCGGGCCCGCCCCGGCTACGGCTGCTGCGGGCCCCTGCGCTGCGGCAGCGAGACGACCCCCGCGCCCGCCGTCGTGCCCGCCCCGGGGTCGGGGGGCGACGGCGGCAGGCCCGCGATCTGGCAGAGCAGATCGCACCAGGCCGCCAGATGCGCCCCGGTGTCCGGTGCCCCGCCCAGCGCCTCCTGAGGCGTCCACGACGCCCGGATCTCGATCTGGGTCGCCGGGCGCCGCTCGGCAAGGCCCCCGAAGTAGTGCGAACCCGCCTGGGTGACCGTCCCGCTCGCCTCCCCGTACGCCAGGCCGCGCGCCTCCAACGCACCGGTCAGCCACGACCAGCAGACCTCCGGCAGCAGCGGGTCGGCCGCCATCTCCGGCTCCAGCTCCGCCCGGACGAGCGTGACCAGGCGGAACGTGCCCTTCCAGGCGTCGTGCCCCGCCGGGTCGTGCAGCAGCACGAGCCGGCCGTCGGCGAGATCGTCCTCGTCCTCGACGACGGCCGCCTCCAGGGCGTACGCGTACGGGGCCAGGCGCTGCGGCGGCCTGGTCGGGTCGATCTCCAGCTCCGGTCGCAGCCGGGCCGCGCGCAGGGCGTCGACCGCTCTTCTGAAGGCGGGTGGCACCGCGTTCGCCTCCGTGTCGCCCGTACCTCCGTCACCGTCGGAATGATCGGAAAAATGTCCCTGAGCCGCAGCCATGCGGGGAAGAGTAGGCGGAACGGGGGCCTCGCGCAGGGAGGCACACCCCACCCCGGCGGGCGGCTTGCGCGTGCATGCGAAGATTCTGGGCGTGAGCGCCATTGAGACGAAGCACCAGCCGCAGACGTACGACTCCGCCTTCATGAAGGCATGCCGGCGCGAGCCCGTGCCGCACACGCCGGTCTGGTTCATGCGGCAGGCCGGGCGCTCGCTGCCCGAGTACCTGAAGGTCCGCGAGGGCATCCCGATGCTCGAGTCCTGCATGCGGCCCGAGCTGGTCACCGAGATCACGCTGCAGCCCGTGCGCCGCCACAACGTGGACGCGGCGATCTACTTCAGCGACATCGTCGTCCCGCTCAAGGCCATCGGCCTCGACCTCGACATCAAGCCCGGTGTCGGCCCGGTCGTCGCCGACCCGATCCGCACCCGCGCCGACCTCGACCGGCTCCGCGACCTCACCCCCGAGGACGTCCACTACGTCACCGAGGCCATCGGGATGCTCACCGGCGAGCTGGGCTCCACCCCGCTCATCGGTTTCGCCGGCGCGCCTTTCACCCTCGCGAGCTACCTCGTCGAGGGCGGGCCGTCCCGCAACCACGAGCACACCAAGGCGCTCATGTACGGCGACCCGCAGCTGTGGGCCGATCTGCTCGACCGCCTCGCCGAGATCACCTCGGCCTTCCTCAAGGTCCAGATCGAGGCCGGTGCCTCCGCCGTCCAGCTCTTCGACTCCTGGGTGGGCGCGCTCTCCCCGGCCGACTACCGCCGCTCCGTGATGCCCGCCTCCGCGAAGGTCCTGGAGTCCGTGGCCTCGTACGGGGTCCCGCGCATCCACTTCGGTGTGGGCACCGGCGAGCTCCTCGGCCTCATGGGCGAGGCCGGCGCGGACGTCATGGGCGTCGACTACCGGGTCGCGCTCGACGAGGCCGCCCGCCGCGTCGGCCCAGGCAAGGCGCTCCAGGGCAACCTGGACCCGGCCGTGCTCTTCTCCACCCCGGAGGCCGTCGAGGCCAAGACGGACGAGGTCCTGGCCGCCGCCGAGGGCCTCGAAGGCCACATCTTCAACCTGGGTCACGGCGTGCTGCCGACGACCGACCCGACGGCCCTGACGCGTCTGGTGGAGTACGTGCACACCCGGACCGCTGTCTGACGGTCGCCCGCGTACGGGTGGTGGCGGGCCGGGGCGGCCCGGCCGCCACCCGCCCCGCCGCCACCCGACCCGCGCGCCGCGTCAGCCCGCCGCTCTGACCGCCGCCACCGCCTTCCGCGCCGCGATCAGCACCGGGTCCCACACGGGTGAGAACGGCGGCGCGTACCCGAGGTCGAGCGCCGTCATCTGCTCCACCGTCATCCCCGCCGTCAACGCCACCGCCGCGATGTCCACCCGCTTGGCGGCCCCCTCGCGGCCCACGATCTGCACCCCGAGCAGCCGGCCGGTACGGCGCTCCGCGAGCATCTTCACCGTCATCGGCGCCGCCCCCGGGTAGTAGCCCGCCCGGCTCGTCGACTCGATCGTCACCGCGACGTAGCGCAGACCGACCTCCCGGGCGTCCTTCTCGCGCAGCCCCGTGCGCGCGATCTCCAGATCGCACACCTTCGACACCGCCGTGCCCACCACGCCCGGGAAGGTGGCGTAACCCCCGCCCACGTTCGAGCCGATCACCTGGCCGTGCTTGTTGGCGTGCGTGCCGAGCGCGATGTGCCGCTCGCGCCCCGAGACCAGGTCGAGGACCTCGACGCAGTCACCGCCCGCCCAGATGTTCTCGTGCCCCCGCACCCGCATCGCGAGGTCGGTGAGCAGGCCCCCGTACGTCCCGAGCGGCAGCCCGGCCTTCTCGGCGAGACGTGTCTCCGGTACGACACCCGTCCCGAGGACCACCACGTCCGCCGGGTACTCCGCGTCCCGCGTCGCCACCGCCCGGACCCGGCCGTCCTCACCCGTGAGGATCTTCGTGACCGGCGAGGAGCCGACGGTCCTGATCCCCAGGCCGTCCATCACCCGGTGGACCAGGCGCCCCATGTCCGGGTCGAGCGTCGCCATCGGCTGCTCGCCCCGGTTGAGGACCGTGACCTCGTAGCCCCGGTTCAGGAGCGCCTCCGCCATCTCCACGCCGATGTACCCGGCGCCCACGACGACCGCCCGCCGACCCTCCGTACGCGCCAGCGAGTCGAGCAGCGCCTGCCCGTCGTCGAGGGTCTGCACCCCGTGCACGCCCGGCGCGTCGATCCCCGGCAGCGGCGGCCGCATCGGCCGCGCGCCGGTCGCGATCACCAGCTTGTCGAAGCCCGTCCACGCCTCGGAGCCCGACTCGAGATCCCGGGTGCGCACGCGCTGCCCCGGCACGTCGATCTCGACGACCTCCGTGCGCATCCGCAGGTCGATGTCGCGCGCCCGGTGCTCCTCGGGCGTACGCGCGATCAGCTCGTCGCGCTCGGCGACGTCGCCGCCGACCCAGTACGGGATGCCGCAGGCCGAGAAGGAGCTGAAGTGACCGCGCTCGAAGGCGACGATCTCCAGTTCCCCCGCACCCTTGAGCCTGCGTGCCTGCGACGCGGCGGACATGCCCGCCGCGTCGCCGCCGATGACCACCAGTCGTTCGCTCATACGAACACGCTACGTCGGCGGGGCCGTTCAGTCGGCGGAGGCGTTCCGCTCCTCCACGGAGGCGGAGGCGGAGACGCCACGCTCCTCCCCGCCGGACGGGGTGCGGCGCGCCGGGCGGCGCGGCCGGATCACGTACCGCCACAGCAGATAGCCGGCCAGGGCCACCGCGAGCCACGGCGCCAGCGCCGCCAGGACGATCCCGATCCAGGCGAGGGCCGCCACCAACGCGTTCCAGCCGCCCGCGAGCGCGTCCAGGAAGCCCGGCCGGTCCTCGTCCTTCGCCGGCTTCGCCGTCTCCTTCTCGGTGAGTTCGAGAGTGATCGTCGCCAGGGTCGTCCGGTCCTTCAGCGAGGCCTGCTGCGCGAGGAGCGACTCCAGGTCGGCCTGACGGCGGCTCAGCTCGCCCTCCAGGGTGACCACGTCGCTCAGCTGCGTGGCCCGGTCCATCAGCTCGCGGACCCGGGCCACACTCGCCCGCTGGCTCGCGATCCGGCTCTCCACGTCCACCACCTGCTCGGTGACGTCCTTGGCGTCCGCCTTCCTGGACAGCAGCTTCCCGCTGCCCGCGAGCTCCTTGAGCACCGACTCGTACGAGGCCTGCGGCACGCGCAGCACGACCCGCGAGGTCACGTGCGAGTCGTCGATCCGCTCGGTCGCCTCGTTGGCGACATGGCCGCCCGCGTCCTCGGTGACCCGGCGGGCGGTGGCCAGCGCCTTCGTCGCGTCCTCGACCTCCACGGTCAGTTCGGCGGTACGGATGATGTGCTGCTGGGCCGGGGCGGGGGCGGACGGCTTCTTCGCGTCCGCGGGCGCCCCGCCGCTCCCGGCCCTGTCCGCCTCGTACCCCTGGTCGGCCGCCGCGCCGTCGGCAGGCTTCGCCGCGCTGAGGCTCTTCTCGTCGGCGCCGCTGTCGGACGCCCCGGCGCCGCAGCCGCTCAGCGCCAGCGAGACCAGCAGCAACGCCACGGCAGCTCTGCGCGCTCCTTGCGCTCCTCGCACAGGATCCCCCCTGAGGTGGTGGTGAGTGATGCCGGTTCGACGTGCGAGGGGGTCCAGCGGGTTGCCCTTCGGGGGTAGCGAAGCGGTCACGTTCTGGCCTCGGAACGGGTTTGAGAGAGTGGAGCCATGAACGCGGACACCAGGGCCAGCAGGACACCAGCGCATGTCGTTGTCGTCGGAGGCGGGATCGCCGGTCTCGCGGCGGCCCACAGACTGGTCTCGGCCGGCTTGCGCGTGACCCTGCTCGAAGGCGGGGACCGGATCGGCGGCAAGCTGCTCGCCGGCGAGATCGCTGGCGCCCCCGTCGACCTCGGTGCCGAGTCGCTGCTCGCCCGCCGGCCCGAGGCGGTCGCGCTCGCGCGTGCCGTCGGCCTCGGTGACCGGCTCTGCGCGCCCGCCACGACCACGGCGTCCGTCTGGAGCCGCGGCACGCTCCGCCCGATGCCCAAGGGCCATGTCATGGGCGTCCCCGGCGACGCGGCGGCCCTTGCCGAGCTGCTCTCCGAGGAGGGCCTGCGCCGGGTCGGGCGCGACCGCGAACTGCCCCCCGCCGATCTCGGCGAGGACGTCGCCATCGGTGCCTACGTCGCCGAGCGCATGGGCCACGAGGTCGTCGACCGGCTCGTCGAGCCGCTGCTCGGCGGCGTGTACGCCGGTGACGCCTACCGCATCTCCATGCGGGCCGCCGTGCCCGCGCTGTTCGCCGCCGCCCGCAACCACCCCACGCTCACCGACGCCGTCCACGCCGTCCAGCGGGCGGGCGCCGCGACCCCGTCCGACGCGGCGGGCGCGGCGACCGGACTCGGCGGCTCCGCCTTCGCGGGCATCGAGGGCGGCATCGGCACCCTCCCCGAGGCCGTCGCCACGGGGATCCGCGCGGCGGGCGGCGAGATCCTGACCCTCATGCCGGTCACCGAGCTGCGCCGGGCGCCGGACGAGTCGGGCGCGGGGGACTGGCGCGTCGTCGCCGGCGGCCGGGAGTTCCGTGCGGACGCCGTCGTCGTCGCCGCGCCCGCCTGGGCCGCCGCCGAGCTCCTCGCCCCCGAGGCCCCGGCCGCCGCGCGCGAGCTCGGGACCGTCGAGTACGCCTCGATGGCGCTGGTGACCCTCGCCTTCCGGCGCCAGGACATGCCCGCGCTGACCGGCTCCGGCTTCCTCGTACCGCCCGTCGACGGGCACACCATCAAGGCCTCCACGTTCTCCAGCCAGAAGTGGCAGTGGGTCTCCGACGCGGCCCCCGACCTCTTCGTCCTGCGGACCTCCGTCGGCCGCTACGGCGAGGAGGAGCAGGTCCACCGCGACGACGCCGACCTCGTCGAGACCTCCCTCAAGGACCTCGCCGCCGCCACCGGGCTCTCCGCCCGGCCCGTCGCCACCACCGTCACCCGCTGGACCGACGGCCTCCCGCAGTACCCCGTCGGCCATCTCGCCCGAGTCGCCCGCATCCGGGACGCCGTCGCAGAGGTCCCCGGACTCCGCCTCGCGGGCGCCGTGTACGAGGGCGTCGGCATCCCCGCCTGCGTCGCCTCGGGCCACCGCGCGGCCGACGAGATCATCGCCACGTCGGAAACCACCCACCCTGGTGCGGGGCACTGTCCGTGACGGGCGAGAATAGGCGTATGAGTGCGCCCGAAAAGATCCCGAACGCCGGTAAGAAGGCGAAGGACCTCAACGAGGTCATCCGCTACACCCTGTGGTCTGTCTTCAAGCTGCGCGACAACCTGCCCGAGGACCGCGCCGGCTACGCCGACGAGGTCCAGGAGCTGTTCGACCAGCTCGCCGCGAAGGACATCACCGTCCGGGGCACGTACGACCTCTCCGGTCTGCGCGCCGACGCGGACGTCATGATCTGGTGGCACGCCGAGACGAGCGACGAGCTCCAGGAGGCGTACAACCTCTTCCGCCGCACCAAGCTGGGCCGCGCTCTCGAGCCGGTCTGGTCGAACATGGCGCTGCACCGCCCCGCCGAGTTCAACAAGTCGCACATCCCGGCCTTCCTGGCCGACGAGACGCCCCGCGACTACGTGAGCGTCTACCCCTTCGTGCGCTCCTACGACTGGTACCTGCTGCCGGACGAGGACCGTCGCCGGATGCTCGCGGACCACGGCAAGATGGCCCGCGGCTTCCCGGACGTGCGGGCCAACACCGTCGCCTCGTTCTCGCTCGGCGACTACGAGTGGCTCCTCGCCTTCGAGGCCGACGAGCTGCACCGGATCGTGGACCTCATGCGCCACCTGCGCGGTTCCGAGGCGCGGATGCACGTCCGCGAGGAGGTCCCCTTCTACACCGGCCGCCGCCGTTCCGTGGCGGACCTGGTGGCGGGCCTGGCCTGACGGCGGCCCTACCGACTCGGTGACGGCCCGGCGACCCCCCCGGGCGGGACCCCCCCACCCCGGAGTACAGACGGCGGGCGGGGGTAGGGCCCCCCGGGCACCGCACCCCCGTGCGGGGCCCCGGGGGGGGCGCCCCCCCCCCCCCCGCCCCCCCCGGGTCGGGGGGGGAGGTGGGGGCGGGGCGGCCGTGCGGGCGCCCCCCCCCCCGCGGCGCGGGCGGGCCCCCCGGCGGCCCCCCCACCCCTCGACCCGGAAGATCAGACGGCGGACGGAGTTCCGACCGCCGGTCCAGCGACACCGGGTCCGGCTCCGGGTGCGGCGCGCACGACGCGCGCCGCACCGGCGTCTTTTCAGGGGCCTGCGGTACGGAAGCGGCCGGCACCGCCCCCGTCAGCAGATAGCGCTCCAGGTACCCGTTGACGCAGGCGTTCGCACCGCCCCCGATGCCGTGCGTCCCCGCGTCACGCTCGGTCACGAGCGCGGAACCCGCCAGCCTCCGCTGGAGCTCCAGGGCCCCCTCGTACGGCGTGGCCGCGTCCCGCTCGGCGGCCAGGATCAGCACCGGCGGCAGCACCCCGGGACCGGTCCGCACGTCCAGCGGCTTCTGACGCGGTGCCTTCCAGTACGCGCAGGGCAGGTTGGACCAGACGTTGTCCCAGGTCTCGAAGGGGGCGACCGCCGCGAGCGCGGTGTTGTCCCGGTCCCAGACGGCGAAGTCCTCCGGCCACGGCGCGTCGTTGCACTCCACCGCCGAGTAGACCGCCGCCTGGTTGCCGGTGTCCTCGGTGATCTCCTCGCTCGGCGCCGCCTGCGCGATCAGCGGCTCCGCGTCGCCCTTCAGATAGCGGGCCAGTGCCGTCGCACGCAGCGGCCAGTAACCGTCGTGGTACCCGGTCAGCAGCATCGCGCGGTGCAGCTGGCCCGGCCCGACGCGCCCACCGGCCGGCTTCGCCGCGAGTTCGGCGCGGACCTTCTCGTAACTCTCCTGCACCTGCTGGGCGGTTGAGCCGAGGCCGTACACCTTGTCGTGTTTGGCGGCCCAGGTGCGGAAGTCGGCCCAGCGGCGCTCGAACGCCCGTGACTGGTCGAGGTTGTTGAGGTACCAGATCTGGCGGGGCGCGGGGTGGACGGGCGCGTCGAGGACCATCCGGCGCACCCGGTGCGGGAAGAGCGTGGCGTAGAGCGCGCCGAAGTACGTGCCGTAGGAGGCGCCCATGTACGTCAGCCTCGGCTCTCCGAGCGCGGCCCGCAGCACCTCCAGATCCCGGGCGTTGTTCAGCGAGTGGTAGTGCCGCAGCGCCTTGCCGGTGCGCGTCGCGCAGCCCTGGGCGTACGTCTTCGCGCGGGCGATCCGCTCCTGCTTGAAGACCTCGGAGGGCCGGGTCGGCGCCGGGGTGGGGCCGGTCGCGCGGTCGACGGGGTCCTGGCAGGAGACGGGAGCGGAGCGGCCCACCCCGCGCGGGGCGTAGCCGACGAGGTCGTACGCCGCGGCGATCCGCTTCCAGGCGGGGAGTTCGGCGACCATCGGGAAGGACATGGAGGAGGCGCCGGGCCCGCCCGGGTTGTAGAGGAGCGCGCCCTGGCGGTCGGCGGCCGGGCCCGAGGCCTCGACCCGGCTGACGGTGAGCGGGATCCGGGTGCCGTCGGGGTCCTCGTAGTCCAGGGGGACCAGGAGCGTGCCGCACCGGACCGAAGGCGGCAGTTTCTCGGCCGCCGGGCAGTCGCCGAAGGCGATGCCTTCGACGGCCGCGCGACGGGCCGCGACGAGCACGCCGCCGGTCTCCGCGGGCGGGGCCTCCAGGGCGGGCGGGGTGAGGAGCGGGGACAGCAGCGCGGCGGTCAGCGACCCGACGGTTCCGGTCAGCGCGAGGGCTTTCACGGCAGGATCGTTGGAGCGTCCGGGCGCCGTGTAAAGGACCGTCGGGGCGTGTCGGCGGAAGACGACCCGATCAGCTGCTTGAGCCTCCGCCGCAGCTGGAACCGCTACTGCTGCTGGAGCAGGAGCTGCCGCCGCTGCTGGACCCGCTGGAGCACGAGCTTCCGCTGGAGCCGCCGGAGCAGGCGCTCGCGGAGCAGCCGCCCCCGCCGCCGCCACCCGTGCTGCCCGAAGCACCACCGCACCCGCCGCCGTTGCCCGGTGTGCCCGCGCACCAGTGCAGCGTCGCGAACAGGGCGGCGTCGGTGCCGGACGAGGAGGAGGACGAGGAGGCGTGGCTGCCGACGGCGCGGCCGGTCACGGGCATCCGGGCTGCGGCGATCAACTGGGTGCGCAGCTCCTCGTCCGGTACGGCGCGCAGTCCGCGCAGCGCGACCTGGTGCCCGGCGTCGGGAGCGTAGACGTGGTCCCGCTGGTACGCGGTGGCGGCGCGGCGGCCTGCGGGCGTCACGCGGCGGGCGTTGTAGGCGGCGCAGAGGGAGGCGGCGAGGATGCCCGCGAAGAGGACCGGCCCCGACTTGAAGATGAACGGCAGCTCGTAATAACCGGTGCCGCCGGTGCTGAGCGCGAAGGAGAGGACGAACAGGGCGACCCATCCGAACAGCAGCGTGCGGCACCAGCGCTGCCCCGCCCGCCTGACCTCGGCGGTCACCATCAGGCCGCGCGCCGCGAGGCCGTCGCCGATCTCCTGGACGGCGGCGCCGCGCATCACGGCGAGGCGCAGCTCGTGCAGGGCCTGGTGCGGGGCGGCGTCGAGCTCCTGGAGGACGGCCCGCTCGACGTGGCTGCGGGGCGTCGCGCCGGGGCGCGGGACGACGATGCCGGGGCCGCCGACGGCG